>NZ_JACADT010000247.1:0-6742 GCF_013421635.1 Streptomyces sp. UH6
CCCGGGGCGTCCCCCGCGCCGCCCTGACCCGCGCCGTCATGCTGGGCCCGGCCTTCGTCGCCGCCGTCGCGTACGTCGATCCGGGCAACTTCGCCACCAACTTCACCGCCGGCGCCCACTTCGGGCACCGCCTGCTGTGGGTGGTCCTGGCGGCCAACGTGACCGGTCTGTTCTTCCAGACCCTGGCGGCCAAACTGGGCGTCGCCACCGGCCGCGACCTGATGCGGCTGTGCCGGGACCGGTATCCGCGCCCCGTGACCTACGGCCTGTGGGTCCAGGCCGAGACGGTCGCCGTGGCCACCGACCTCGCGGAGATCATCGGCGGCGCCCTCGCCCTCCACCTGCTGCTGGGAACGCCGCTGCTGCTCGGTGGCGCCATCACCGCGGCCGCCTCCTTCGCCCTGCTCTTCCTCGACCGCGGCGGCCGCCGACGCTTCGACTGGATCGTGGCCGGAGCGCTGTTCGGCATCGCGGGCGGAATGCTGTGGTGCACCGCGGCGGCCGGCCCCGCTCTCGAGGACCTCTCCTCCGGACTCGTGCCGGGATTCGACGGCCGGGAGAGCCTCCTGCTCGCCGTCGGCATCATCGGCGCCACCGTGATGCCGCACGCGATCTACCTGCACTCCGCCCGGTCCGCCGAGCGGGTGTCGACCCTGCGGCGCACCGGGGTCTTCCGCCCGGGCCGCGACGACCGCGCCGTCCTCCGCGGCATCCGGTTCGACGTCACCGCCGCCATGGTGCTCGCGGGCATCGTCAACGCGGCCATGCTCATCGTGGGCGCCCAGCTGGCCGGCGGTCCCGGGCCGCTCGTGGAGACCCTGGAGGACGTGCGGGACGGGCTTCAGGCGACGCTCGGCGGGGGAGTGGCCCTGGCCTTCTGCGGGGCGCTGCTGATCTCGGGACTCGCCTCGTCCTCGGTGGGCACCTACGCCGGACAGGTGATCATGTCCGGCTTCCTCCGCCGCTGCCCGCCCCTGATGGTGCGCCGGATCCTGACGGTGTCCCCCTCACTGCTCGTGCTGGGCATGGGCGTCGACCCGACGACCGCGCTGGTGTGGTCCCAGGTGGTGCTGTCCTTCGGCCTGCCCTTCGCCCTGGTTCCGCTGCTCCTGGCCACCCGGGACAAGCGACTGA
The DNA here is from genome assembly GCF_013421635.1 of Streptomyces sp. UH6. Taxonomy (NCBI): domain Bacteria; kingdom Bacillati; phylum Actinomycetota; class Actinomycetes; order Kitasatosporales; family Streptomycetaceae; genus Streptomyces; species Streptomyces sp. UH6. The sequence continues at coordinate 1,135 of NZ_JACADT010000247.1, forward strand.
TGGGGTCCCTGGTGAACCACCCCGTCACCACGGCCTGCGGCGCACTGGCGGGAGCCGCGGTCATCGGCCTCAACCTCAGCCTCCTCCTGTGACCCGCCCCCGCCCCGCCCCCCGGCCGCTCCGCGCCGCGGTGCACCGGCGGGTGGCCGTCGCGGCGTGACGTCTCGCGGACGGAAACCCCCTTGCGCAATGGTCAAGAAGTGTTGACCATTGGTCCCATGTCCGACGACGAACTGCCCGAGACCTTGCACGTCACCACTGACGAGCAGCTACGCGCCGTCTCCAACCTCACGCGCCACCGGATCATGGCCGTGCTCCGCTTCGAGCCCGCGACGATCACTCAGATCGCCGAGCGCGTGGGCCTCGCGAAGGGGAGTTCCAGCTACCACGTACGCCTGCTCGAACGGGCCGGCCTGGTGAAGGTGGTGCGAACGCGGAAGGTGCGGGGTGTCACCGAGCGGTACTACGCGATGGCCGCGCGGACGATCGAGCTGCCGGATCCGGGGGAGGGAGGGCCGGATGTGCTGATGCGGCACGCGGTGGCGGACCTGGAGGCGGCGCCCGCGGCAGGCGAGCGCCACGTACGGATGGCGCACCTGCGGCTCACCGAGGAGCAGTTCGCGGAGCTGGGAGCACGGCTCGAGGCACTGGCCGACGAGTACCGGGAACTGTCCGATCCGTCGCTGCCGGACGCGTCACTCGTCTTCGCGCTGTTCCACCCCGCGCCGCGCGATCAGGCCGAGGGGGACGCCAAGTGACCCACTCCGCCAAGAAGTTACCGACCGGGTTCGGACGGCTGTGGACCGCGCAGACGGTGTCCTCGCTCGGTGACGGCGTGTCGCACGCCGCGCTGCCGCTGCTCGCGTTGACGCTGACGCGGGACCCGATGGCGCTCGCCGTCGTCACGGCCGCCGGAACACTGCCGTGGCTGCTCTTCGGGGTGCTCGGCGGTGCGCTGGTGGACCGCTGGGACCGTCGGCGCACGATGTGGATCACGGACGTGGTGCGCGCGGTGTCGCTCGTGATACCGGCGGCAGCGGCCGTGCTCGACGTGCTGAGCATTCCGCTGCTCGCGGCCGTCGCGTTCCTGCTCGGTCTCGGCGGACTCTTCTTCGACACGGCCGCCACGGCCTACCTGCCGGATCTGCTCGGCCGGGACCCCGCACTCCTGGAGCGCGCCAACTCCCGCCTGCGCGGCACCCAGACCGCCGCGTCCGGCTTCGCGGGACCGCCCGCGGGCAGTGCCCTGCTCGCGCTGGGGCGGGCCTTACCGCTGGTCGCCGACGCGGTGTCGTTCGCGCTCTCCGCACTGCTCGTACGGTCGCTGCCCGCCGCACCCCGGCCGGTGCCGCAGGCCCGTGAGTCGCTGCTGCGACAGGCGCGGGCCGGCGCCTCGTACGTGTTCCGGGACCAACTGCTGCTCGGGCTCGCGCTGCGTCCGGCGGTCGGGAACGTCGCCTTCCTGGCGGTGGAGACCGTCCTCGCCCTCTTCGCGCACGACCGTCTCGGCATCGGCACCTTCGGCTTCGGCCTGCTCCTCACGGCGGAGGCCACCGGCGGTCTGCTCGGCGCGAGCATCGCTTCCTTCCTCGGCCGACGACTCGGCACCGGCACCGCGCTCACCTGCACGGCCGCGGTCGAGGGACTCGCCATCCTGTGCCTGGCCGGCGCCCCGGACCCGTACGTCGCCGGCCTCGCACTCGCCGTGTGCGGAGCGGGCATGGGCGCCACGATGGTGCTCGGCCCCTCCCTCCGCCAGGCGATCGTCCCGGCCCGCCTGATGGGCCGGGTCGCCTCCACCTCCCGCATGCTCGCCATGTGCGCCGCCCCGTTCGGCGCCTTCCTCGGCGGCTGGCTGGCCACTGCCCACGACGTGCGCACCCCGCTGTACGCCGCCGCCGGCCTCCTCCTCACCATGACCGTCGTCACGGCGACCATGACCAGCAACCGCCGGGTCGAGGCGGCACTGTCCGCCGCCGCCCCGGCCGACGGTCCGGAGGACCCGGTGTCCGAGCATCCCGCCCGGAAGGGTACGCGCGACGCGCTGTGACGCCCGCCGCGTGGGCGCCATCACGAGGCCCACGCCCACTGCCCTGCGGATGCCGACCGGATCCCCGAGATCTGCCTCCGCCACGGGGGGGCGCCCTCATCGTGCGGCGGCCGCCGCCTCCGTTCCCGCCATTGTCCGGACAGTGCCGGGAACGGAGTGTTAACCTCAGCGGTGCAGGGACAACCAGGTCACTGCGGGACCGGAATGGGGAGGTGAGTCGATGTCTGTCGCCAAGGCCACTGCCGTGTGCAGTGCCCGCCGGACCATCCTCACGTCCCGGGCCCCGGTCTGACCTGACATCGATGCCCCCGCACGAGCTTTGACAGCTCGCGGAAGGCAATCCTCCGTGCCGATCGGGGCCCCTTTTCAAGGGTCCTACGTTGTCTCAATCCTCTTGGCATCACGCTCAGCCGTACTCCCTGGCGGACTACGGCTGGGACGAGGCGTGCGAGCACGCCTTCGCACCCCATCGCACCGCCGGACTGATCCCCGCCCGCATCGTGCGGGCCGAACGCGGCTCGTGCGAAGCAGTCACCGACGCCGGAGTCGTCCGTGCGGAGATTCCCGGCACCGCCGATCACGGTGATCCGTTGTCGGCACCGTGCACGGGAGACTGGGCGGCGCTGCGCCCCGCCACCACCGGCCGCGCGCCGGTGCTGCACGCGATGCTGGAACGTCGCACCGCCCTGGTGCGCTCGTCTTCCTCGCGTACCTCGCACGGCCAGGTCCTGGCCGCCAACGTCGACACCGTCGTGGTGGCGGTGTCGCTCGCGGCACCGCTCAAGCACGGACGGACCGAACGCATGCTCGCCCTGGCATGGGAGAGCGGCGCCCAGCCGGTCGTGGTGCTCACCAAGGCCGACGCGTGCGCGGACCTGCCCTCCGCCGAGGAGCAGGTGTCCGGGGTGGCCACCGGTGTCGACGTCCTGGTCACCAGCGCCGTGACCGGACAAGGCATGGACACCCTGACCGCCGTCCTCAACGGCACCGTCGTGTTGCTCGGCCCTTCCGGAGCGGGCAAGTCCACCCTGGGCAACCGGCTGCTGGGCGAGGACCGGCTGGCCACCGGCGCCATCCGTGAGGTGGACGGCAAGGGTCGGCACACCACTTCCTGGCGGGAACTGCTCCCGCTGCCCGGCGGCGGGGTCCTGCTGGACACCCCCGGTCTGCGCGCGATCGGTCTCCACGGCGCCCGGAGCGGGCTGGAACAGACCTTCGCCGACATCGAGGACCTCGCACCGGCATGCCGGTTCACCGACTGCGCCCACGTGAACGAACCCAGCTGTGCGGTGCTGGCCGCCGTCGAGGCAGGAGACATTCCCCAACGCCGTCTGGACAGCTACCACCGGCTGCGGCGGGAGAACGCCCACTCCGCTTCCCGCACCGACGCGCGGCTGCGCGCCGACCGCGAGGCCACCAGGAAGGAGATCACGCGCCACCTGCGCGCCACCTACCGGTTCCGGGAGCGACGGCAGTGAACAGCAACGACACCCACAACGACACCCCCACCGCCGGCGGCGATCCGGTGACGCAGGCGTTCTTCACCCTGCACCACGGCCTGCCCCGGCAGGGACCGGGCTCGGACGCCACCACACGGCACGCGCTGGAGACGGCCGGACCGCTGCCCGACCACCCGCGGGTCCTGGACGCGGGCTGCGGCCCCGGCCGCTCCGCACTGCTGCTGGCCGAAGAAGCCGGTGCGCACGTGACCGCGGTCGACCTGCACCAGCCGTACCTGGACAGCCTGGCCGCCGAAGCGGCCCGGCGGAGCCTGGGCGACCGGATCACGGTGGTCAACTGCTCGATGGACCAGCTGCCCTTCCCCGATCACAGCTTCGACGTGATCTGGGCCGAGGGGTCCGTCTACACCGTCGGCTTCGACGTCGCCCTGCGCGCCTGGCGTCGCCTGCTCGCTCCGGGCGGCGTCCTCGTCGTCACCGAAATGGAATGGACCGTGCCCAGCCCCGCCGCCCCGGTGCGCGCCTACTGGGACGCGGCCTACCCGCTGCGCACCCACACCGCCAACACCGACGCCGCACAGGCCGCGGGCTACCGTCTCCACGCGCACCGGTCGCTGCCGGAAAGCGACTGGTGGGACGAGTACTACACGCCGCTCACCCAGCACATGGACCGGGCGGACCCGCAGCAGCCCGGCATGCCGCAGGCCCTGGCGGCGCACCGGACAGAGATCGACATGCGGCGCGAACACGGCGGCGACTACCACTACGCCGTCTACATCCTCCGTCCCCACGACCACACCCCCGACACCACCGAGGACGACACCATGACGACCTGGACCACCCGCTCCGAGACCACCGAGGACATCCCCGCCATCCGCGACATCCTCCTCGCGGCCTTCCCCACCGCCCTGGAGGCCGACATCGTCGACGCCCTGCGGGCCGACCCGAAGGCGTGGATCGACGGACTGTCCATGGTCACCACGACCCCGGACGGCACCGCGACCGGGTACGCGCTGCTCACCCGCTGCCACGTCGAGGGCGTACCCGCTCTCGCCCTGGCACCCTGCGCGGTGCTGCCCTCGGCCCAGCGCACCGGCGCCGGCTCCGCCGCCATCCGCGCCGCACTCGACGCCGCCCGGGCCATGGACGAAAACCTCGTCCTCGTCCTGGGACACGCCGACTACTACCCGCGGTTCGGCTTCACACCGGCCTCCCGCCTCGGTATCCGCGCACCCTTCGAGGTGCCGGACGAGGCCATGATGGCCATGGCCCTCGACACCACCCGCACGGTTCCCACCGGAACCATCCAGTACCCCGCCGCCTTCGGCGTCTGACCCTCCTGTGGTGCCCCGGGGCTCACACCCCCGGGGCACCACAGCCCCGTCACTGCCGCGGAGCGGCTCGCCACTTCGTCGTAGCCGTACGAGCGCGGATGCCTGGAGCCGGCGACGCCTCCGCACCGGCGGCGTCGGTCAGACGAGCCCCTGGGCGGCGTTGTCGTCCCAGCCGTCGATGCGCTGGATGTAACGGTTGAGGGAGCGGGAGTGGCGGGCCCAGCCGCCTTGGTCGGCGATGGTGATGGTGTCCTTGCCGCGGGCGCGGGCGGTGGTGGCGAGACCGATGCGCAGGCTGTGGCCGGTCCAGGTGAGGGGGACGTGGGCGCGGTCGCTGATGCGGGTGATGGCGCGGGTGACGGAGTCGGGGGTGAGGCCGCCGGTGGGGTTGCCCCAGCGGTCGATGCCGAGGAAGGCGGGCGCGTCGGGCGCACTCCAGCGAGGGTCCACCTCGGCGGACAGACGCTTGCGGTACGTGATCCAGGCGCGGACGGGACAGAGGTCGGGGTCGTCGGCGTAGGGGATCCGCGCGTCGCGGACGGTGTGCTGGGTCTTGCCGGTGAGGACGGAGACGACCAGGCCGCGGTACTCGAGACGGACGTCGGCGGCCAGCAGGCCGGCGGGGTCCTGGGCGCGGGCGGCGTAGTGGAAAGAGGTGAGGACCAGGGCTTTGTCGCGGTGGCCGGCGAGGGAGTCGGGGCAGGCACGGGCGACGGCGCGCAGATCACCGACGGTGGCGGCCGGCGCCTGGCCGCGGCCGCGGC
>NZ_JACADT010000248.1:0-6738 GCF_013421635.1 Streptomyces sp. UH6
GTGCCCCGGCCCTCGGCGGGAGCCTCGTCGGCCCACCGCGCCGTCAGCCCGTTGAGCGCGCGTACCGTCCGGCCGTCGATCCTCATCCGCCCCGCCCGCCCCGCTTGCCCCGCCCGCCCCGATCGAGTGATCCAGGCTCTGTCGCGGCACGGTACCGCGGGACGGCCGGGCGGGCGGAACCGTTTTTCCGGGTCCCACGACCCCCCTCAGGCCCCCCTCAGGCCCCGGCTCGGTCCTCCCGCAGGTCCTTGACCCGCTTCAGCTTGCCGACCGACCGCTCCAGCGTCTCCGGGTCGACGACCCGCACCTCGACCGTCACGCCGACACCGTCCTTGACCCCCTGGGCCACGGCCCGGGCCGCCTCCTCGCGCCGCCGGTCGCCGGCGCCCCGCTGGGCGGCCTCCACCAGGACCGTCATGTGGTCCATCCGGCCACGCCGGGTCAGCTGTACCTGGAAGTGCGGGGCGAGGCCGGGGACGCGCAGCACGACCTCCTCGATCTGCGTCGGGAAGACGTTCACCCCACGCAGGATGATCATGTCGTCGCAGCGCCCGGTGATCTTCTCGATGCGGCGGAACGCCGGCCGGGCGGTGCCGGGCAGGAGCCGGGTGAGGTCGCGGGTGCGGTAGCGGACCACCGGCAGCGCCTCCTTGGTGAGGGTGGTGAACACCAGCTCGCCCTCGGCGCCGTCCGGCAGCACCTCGCCGGTGACCGGGTCGACGACCTCGGGGAGGAAGTGGTCCTCCCAGACGTGCAGCCCGTCCTTGGTCTCCACGCACTCCTGGGCCACGCCCGGCCCCATCACCTCGGACAGGCCGTATATGTCGACGGCGTGCAGGCCCACGCGCTCCTCGATCTCGCGCCGCATCTCCTCCGTCCACGGCTCGGCCCCGAAGACGCCCACGCGCAGCGACGTGGTGCGCGGGTCGATCCCCTGGCGTTCGAACTCGTCGAGCAGGGTGAGCATGTAGGAGGGCGTCACCATGATGATCTCGGGACGGAAGTCCTGGATGATCCGCACCTGGCGCGCCGTCATCCCACCGGAGGCCGGGATGACCGTGCAGCCGGCCCGCTCGGCGCCGTAGTGGGCCCCGAGACCGCCGGTGAACAGGCCGTACCCGTAGCTGACGTGCACCTTGTGGCCGGGGCGCCCGCCGGCCGCGCGGATGGAGCGCGCCACCAGGTCGGCCCAGGCCGACAGGTCGTTCTCCGTGTACCCGACCACGGTGGGACGGCCGGTGGTGCCGCTGGAGGCGTGCACCCGGCGGACCTCGGACATCGGCACGGCGAACATGCCGAACGGGTAGGTGTCCCGCAGGTCGCTCTTGGTGGTGAACGGGAAACGGGCCAGGTCGTCGAGGGAGCGGCAGTCCTCCGGACGGACCTGGGCCTCGTCGAACTTCCGCCGGTAGCGCTCGACGTTGTCGTAGGCGTGCCGCAACGAGGAGCGCAGCCGCTCCAGCTGGAGCTCCCGCAACTCCTCCCGGGTCAGGCGCTCGGCCGCGTCCAGCAGTTCCCCGGGGAGCGGCTCCCCGAGGCGGGCGGGGCGGGTCCGCACGGCGGACGGGTCAGCGGTCATCACGACTCCTCGGGTGCTGGAGGCGGCCGGCTCCGCCGCCGACCGCGCGGCTGCGGCCGCGGAACTCCGCGACCACCACGTCCCCGCGCCGGACCGTGACGTCGTAGACGCCGTTGCGGCCGAAAAGGATGCGTTCCTCCGCGGTCGCCGTCAGGACGTCGTCCTCGTGCACGGGGGCGACGAACGCGATGTCGGCCCCCGCGGCGACGGTCACCGGACCGCGGCTGTTGCAGGCGCAGGCGAAGGCGGTGTCGGCGAGGAGGAACAGGTGGCCGCCGTGGGCGATGCCGTGCCCGTTCACCATCGCGCGGGTCACCCGCATCCGGCACACGGCCTTCCCCGCGCCGGACTCGACCAGCTCGATGCCGAGCCGGGCCGAGGCCTCGTCCGCGGCGAACATGGCCTCCGCCGGACCGAGGGAGCCCTGAGTAGTCCGCGTCACGGATTCCACCACCCTGTGTAACCGACCGAACATTCGGTATTCGTGCGCAGGGCCAGTAATTCAGCCGCGCGGGAGGGCTGTCAAGGGGTGTGGACAGTGGCGTCCGGTGGGCGTCGTGTGTGCGGTGAGGGCGGCGGGGCGCCTGCCCGAGATCCGTCCGTGACTCGTCGCGATCCGCCCGAGGCTGCTGGGCGGCACCGGGGCGTTCGTTCTGGGCGGTGGCGGGCGAAGCGCCCGTATTTCCCCGACGATCAACGAAACCCCTGCTTGCGAGAGGGGTTGACGCCCGGTCAGGCCGCTCGTACGGTCGCGACCGCGCGCCCTTGCAAGAGCTTGCAGCAAGCCTCATCCATTTCTTGCAGTCGGTCGCGTGTCCCTCGGCATCACCCCCCCCCGCAATCACCCGCACCGTTCCCCTCTCCCCCCAGTGGAGGACACATGGCCAGAAGGATCACGGCCGCGGCTCTCGCCCTCGTGGCGGGCGCGGCGACGGCCGTCGTGGCGGCTCCGACGCCGGCACAGGCCGCACCGCCCGGCGACAAGGACGTCACGGCCGTCCTGTTCGAGTGGAAGTTCGCCTCGGTGGCCAAGGCGTGCACCGACCAGCTCGGTCCCGCCGGCTACGGATACGTGCAGGTCTCGCCCCCGCAGGAGCACATCCAGGGCTCCCAGTGGTGGACCTCCTACCAGCCGGTGAGCTACCGGATCGCCGGCCGCCTGGGCGACCGCACCGCGTTCAAGAGCATGATCGACACCTGTCACGCGGCGGGTGTGAAGGTCGTGGTCGACACGGTGATCAACCACATGTCGGCCGGGTCCGGCACCGGCACCGGCGGCTCCTCGTACACCAAGTACGCCTATCCGGGCATCTATTCGGCCCCCGACTTCGACAACTGCACGGCGCAGATCAGCAACTACGGCGACCGCGGCAACGTGCAGAACTGCGAGCTGGTGGGCCTCGCCGACCTCGACACCGGCGAGGACTACGTCCGCGGCCGCATCGCGGCGTACATGAACGACCTGCTCTCGCTCGGCGCCGACGGCTTCCGGGTCGACGCCGCGAAGCACATGCCCGCGGCCGACCTCGCGGCGATCAAGTCGCGGCTGACCGACCCGAACGCCTACTGGAAGCAGGAGGTGATCCACGGAGCCGGGGAGGCGGTCCAGCCGGACGAGTACGTCAACACCGGTGACGTGCAGGAGTTCCGCTACGCCCGCGACCTCAAGCGGGTCTTCACCAACGAGAACCTCGCTTACCTGAAGAACTACGGCGAGTCCTGGGGCTACCTGGGTTCCTCCAAGGCCGGCGTGTTCGTCGACAACCACGACACCGAGCGCGGCGGAGACACGCTCACCTACAAGAGCGGCTCCGCCTACACCCTCGCGAGCGTCTTCATGCTGGCCTGGCCCTACGGCTCACCGGACGTCCACTCCGGCTACGAGTTCACCGACCACGACGCCGGTCCGCCCAACGGCGGCCAGGTGAACGCCTGTTACAGCGACGGGTGGAAGTGCCAGCACGCCTGGCGGGAGATATCCTCCATGGTCGCCCTCCGCAACACCGCCCGCGGGCAGGCGGTGACCAACTGGTGGGACGACGGCGGGGACCGGATCGCCTTCGGCCGCGGGAGCAAGGCGTACGTGGCGATCAACCACACCACCTCGGCGTTCTCCCGGACGTTCCAGACCTCGCTGGCGGCCGGTGACTACTGCGACGTGCAGTCCGGCCGAGCCGTCACGGTCAACTCCTCCGGCCAGTTCACCGCCACCCTCGGCGCCGGCACCGCGCTGGCCCTGCACACCGGGGCGCGCAACTGCTCCGGAGGGGTCCAGCCGGCCGCCGGGGCCGCGTTCCGGGTGAACGCCACCACCGTCCTCGGTGAGAACATCCACGTCGCCGGTGACTGCTCGCAGCTGGGCGGCTGGGACACCTCCAAGGCCCCGAAGCTGGACCCGGCGGCCTACCCGGTCTGGAGCCTGGACGTGTCCGTGCCCGCGGGGACCACCTGCTCCTACAAGTACATCCGCAAGAACGCGTCCGGCGCCGTCACCTGGGAGTCCGGTGCCAACCGCACCCTCACGGTGCCGTCCACCGGACAGATCACGCTGAACGACACCTGGCGTGCCTGAGCGGGGCGCGTGAGAAAGGGCGGCCGGGATGCCGTACGGCATCCCGGCCGCCCCTCGCCCACGTCCGCGGGCGCACGCGAGGCGCACGCGGGCCCGTGCCGGTCAGGACACGATGTCCTTGCGGGCGAATCCGCGGAACGCCAGTGCGAAGAGCACCAGCGCGTAGGTCACCGAGACCGACATGCCTTGCAGCATCCCGTCGTACACGGGCTGCGGCTGGATGGCGTCCGCCCAGGCGAACTGCCAGTGCGCGGGCAGGAACTCACGCCAGTGCCCGAGCGCCTCGACCTGGTCCAGGACGCTGCCGACGATGGTCAGGCCGACCGCGCCGCCCACCGCGCCCAGCGGTGCGTCGGTGCGGGTGGAGAGCCAGAACGCCAGGCCGGCCGTGACCAGCTGGGACACGAACAGGTAGCCGACGATCAGCAGCAGGCGCCAGAGGGCCTCGGTCAGCGGCAGCGAGCCTCCGGTGGGGATGCGCAGCGGACCCCAGCCGTAGGCGACCGAACCCACCGCCAGCGCCACCAGCGGCAGCCACACCATGGCGGCCAGGCTCATCGCCAGCCCGACGGCCAGCTTGGACGACAGCAGCCGCATCCGCGGCACCGGCGCCGCCAGCAGGTACCGCAGCGAGGACCAGTTGGCCTCCGAGGCCACGGTGTCGCCGCAGAACAGCGCCACCGGCACGACCAGCAGCAGGCTCGCCGAGACGAACAGGCAGGTCGCGGCGAAGTTGACGCCGGACGCGGTGGCCGTGTCCATCAGGTTGATCCGGCGGCCCGGTCCCTCCTCGCCGTCGTCGCCGACGGCGAAGGCCACCGCCATGACCACCGGCAGCAGCGTCAGCACGGCCGCCATGGCCAGGGTGCGTCCACGCTTGAGCTGCCGGGCGAACTCCACCCGCAGCGGCAGGGTCCGCCCCGGCCGGTAGCCCTCGGCGGTCGCGGCGCGCGCCGGGCCGGCCTCGGGCTCGGTGAGCGTCGTGCTCATGCGGGGCCTCCGATCAGGGTGAGGAACGCGTCTTCCAGCCGCCGGTGCGGGCCCACCGACTCCACCGGGACGTCGAGCCGGACCAGCTCGGCGACCAGGTGGCTCGAGGCGCCGCCGGCCTTCAGCCGGACCACCAGGCCGTCGTCGGTGGCCACCGCGGTGTCCACCCCGGGCAGCGCGGCCACCTTCTCCACCAGCGGCGCGGCCACCGGCTCGGCGGTCCCGACCAGCAGCGTGTCGCCGGTGCCGACGATCTCCGCGACCGGACCGGCCTGCACCAGCCGGCCGTGGTCCATCACGACCAGATGGGTGCAGGTCTGTTCCACCTCGGAGAGCAGGTGGCTGGAGACGATCACGGTTCGGCCGGCCGCGGCGTACCGGATCATCACCTCGCGCATCTCACGGATCTGCGGCGGGTCGAGCCCGTTGGTGGGCTCGTCGAGGATCATCAGGTCGGGCAGCCCCAGCATGGCCTGGGCGATGGCCAGGCGCTGCCGCATGCCCTGGGAGTAGGTGCGCACGGCGCGCTGGAGGGCGTCGCCCAGGCCCGCGATCTCCAGCGCCTCGTCCAGGTGGGCGTCCTCGGCGGGGCGACCGGTGGCCCGCCAGTACAGCTCCAGGTTCTCGCGGCCGGACAGGTGCGGCAGGAAGCCCGCGCCCTCCACGAAGGCGCCGACCCGGGAGAGCACCGGGGCGCCCGGCCGGATCGCGTGGCCGAAGACCCGGATCTCCCCCTCGTCGGGCCGGATCAGGCCCATCAGCATCCGCAGGGTGGTGGTCTTGCCGGCGCCGTTGGGGCCGAGCAGGCCCAGCACCTGGCCCTTCTCCACCCGGAAGGAGAGGTCCCGCACCGCGTAACGGTCGGCGGAACCGGCGTACCGCTTGCTCAGCCCGGTGATCTCCAGCGGCACACCGGCGAGTTCGCCGGACGGCGGCGGGGTGGCCGCGCGGCGGCGGCCGGCCAGCAGCAGCGCCAGCGCGATCACCAGGCCGGCGAGCGGCAGCCACCAGATCCTGGCCGGCAGCGGGGTGGCGGCCGCCGTCACGTCCTGTGCGGTCGGGACCATCAGGTCCCCGCGGAGGGAGACCGTGTACGTCGCGGGCGCCACCGGCGAGGAGTAGGCGAGGTCGGTGGCGGCGAGGACCAGCCGCAGCCGGTGCCCGGCGCGGACCTCGTGGTCGATGACCGGCAGCGCGATCCGCGCGTCCTGACCGGCCGGCACCCGCAGCGGGGAGACCAGCTGGGAGGGCAGGACCTGCTGACGGCCGTCGGGGCCGACGTCGTAGACCTTGGCGAAGAGGACGGCGTCGTCCGCCGTGGACCCGACGTGGAGGGTGGCGGTCGGGGACCCGGTGATCCGGACGTCCTCGGTCAGCGGCCGCGACTCGAACGCCGCGAACTGGCCGGGGATGTCCAGGGAGATGCCGACGCCCAGCGAGGAGAGCTGGGACATGCCGCCGCCCGCGGCGAGACCGGGCAGCGAGGAGACGGCGGGCGGCGCGGCGCCCGCGGGGTTCTCGATCCGCTGCTCCTTCCCGGCCAGCGGGACGCGCAGCGGGTCGCCGTTCAGGCCGGGGTACTCCGCGCCGCTCGCGC
>NZ_JACADT010000249.1:0-6738 GCF_013421635.1 Streptomyces sp. UH6
GTTCCTCAGCGCCCCCGCCGAGCAGGGGGCGCGCGCCGATCTCAGGGCGACGCTCTCCGACGGCCGGACGGTCTCGGGGCTGGGCTGAGGGGTAGGGTTGAGGGGCAGGGCCGGTCGGGAGCGGCGCCCGCGGAGGCCGGGGCCGCTCTTCTGCCTCCCTCCCCACGCCGCCGCTAAGGTGTTGGTATGACTACCGGGGTACGCCGCAGAATGGGGGTCGAGGAGCGGCGGCAGCAGTTGATCGACGTCGCTCTCGAACTGTTCAGTCATCGCTCGCCCGACGAGGTCTCCATCGACGAGATCGCCGCCGCCGCGGGCATTTCGCGCCCCCTGGTCTACCACTACTTCCCGGGCAAGCTGAGCCTCTACGAGGCGGCGCTGAAGCTGGCCTCGCAGGATCTGGCCGGCCGGTTCTCGGAGCCCCGGGAGGGCCCGCTGGGCGCCCGGCTGCTGCGGGTGATGCGCCGTTTCTTCGACTTCGTCGACGAGCACGGCCCGGGTTTCTCGGCGTTGATGCGCGGCGGCCCGGCGGTGGGGTCGTCGACCACGAACGCGCTGGTCGACGGGGTGCGGCAGGTGGCCTTCGAGCAGATGCTGAAGCATCTGGGGATGGAGCCGCCCGTCTCGCCCCGGCTGGAGCTGCTGCTGCGTTCCTGGATCTCGCTCGCCGAGTCGACGGCGCTGCTGTGGCTGGCGGGCCGGGGCATCCCCCGGGCGGAGCTGGAGGTGCAGCTGGTGCACGACTTCGCCGCTCTGGCCGCGGTCGCCGCCACCACGGATCCCGCGCTGGCGGACCTGCTGCGCCGGGTGCTGGCCGAGGAGCCGGAGGACGGCCCGTTCATGGAGCTGATCGGCAGGCTCGTCGCGCTGGCCCCCTGACGGCCCGGCCCTCGCCTGGCGGCCCGCCCCTCGCCTGGCGGCCCGCCCTTCGAGGGCGGTGAGGAATCCGTCAACGCTCCTGGGGAAGACGGCAGTTCGTACCCTGTCGGACCCTCCCAGAGATGAGTGTGACGCCATGTCCTCCTTCGACCGGCCGCAGCCGAAGAACGGTCTCGCCATCCCCGCCCTGGTCCTCGGCATCCTGGCGGTCGTCTTCTTCTGGACCGTGCTCGGCGGCATCCTGCTCGGGGTGCTCGCGCTGGTCTTCGGCATCCTGGGCATGCGCCGGGCCCGGCGCGACGGCGCCCCGCACGGGAAGCAGGCCATCGCCGGCGCGGTGCTGGGCGGCATCGGGCTGATCGCCTCCCTGGTGCTGGTGGCCGTCGGGGCGTCGGTCCTCAACTCGGACGAGTTCAAGAACCTCCAGGAGTGCGTCGAGCAGGCCGAGACGCAGGCGGAGATGGACCAGTGCGAGCGGGACTACGGCAACGAGGTCAACGACTGACCTGCTCCCCCCGCGGCCACGAACGGCGACGCCCCCCGCGGTGTGCGGGGGGCGTCGCCGTCGCCGTGCCGGCGCCGCGCGTCAGGAGGCGGTGAACACCGCCACCGTGCGGCCGGGGACGCTGAACGTGCCGTCCGCGAAGGACGCGGACTTCACGACCGGGTCGAGGCCCGAGGCCTGCTCCGGGTGGAGCCGGTACGCGGCGTCACCGAGACCGCCGACGTGCTGCTCCTGCGCCTCGGGGGTGGCGTTGAAGACCACCACGAGGTCGCCGAGGCGCATGGTGATGACGCCGGGCGTCTCCTTCTCGCCGGAGAGCGGGAAGGACAGCTCCTGCTGCACCTTGTCGGCGCTGTCCAGGGAGAACGCCTTCTCCGTGGTGCGGATGCGGAGCAGGTCGCGGTAGGCGGCGGAGGCGCCCCGGATCTCCTCGCAGCCGACCGACACCGTGGTCAGCAGGGGCTTGGCGTAGCCCCACTTGGGTTCGTTGTCGGCCGCCGGGGGCAGGCCGATGCCGAAGCCGTTGCCTGCCGCGCAGTTCCAGTGGATGGCGTTGAACCAGTCGCCGCTGTCGTAGGAGTTGCGGTCCAGCGACTTGGAGCGCAGCAGGTCGGTGCCGGCCTGGGAGAGCGCCGGTCCCTGGGAGAGGGCGGCGGTCGCCATGGCGAGGACCTGCATCCGGGCCCGGTCGCCGGCCGGGGTGCCGGCCGGCAGCTTGAAGGCGAGGGCGTCGAACAGGGACTCGTTGTCGTGCGCGTCGGCGTAGGCGAGGGCGTCGCCGGGGGCCTCGGCGTATCCGGCGGGTGAGCCGTTGTAGTCGACCTGGGCGCCGGTGACCTCCTTGCCGGAGGTGTCGGTGAAGCGGTACCCGGCGAGGTTGCCGGTGAGGCCGACCTTGATCAGGTCCTGGTAGTGGAGCAGCCGGGCCTTCTGCTCGGCCTCGGTGCCGTTGGCGGCGGAGGAGTTGGGGTCGGTGTAGAGGCCGGAGGCGAAGCCCTGGACACCCGGGTCCTCGTCGAAGGGGCCGCCGCCGCGCACGGCGTCGCGGGCGCGGTCGGAGAAGGTGGCGATGCCGGTGCCGGCCATGTGCTTCTGGGTGGCCTGGACGAACCGGGCGTCGTCGGCGATCTCGCCGAAGTTCCAGCCCTCGCCGTACAGCAGGATGCTCTTGCCGTCGACGCCGTCCTTCTTGACGGTGAGGGAGTCCAGCGCCTCGCGGACGGCGACCATGTTGGCCTTGGGGTGGTGGCCCATCAGGTCGAAGCGGAAACCGTCGACCTTGTACTCCTTGGCCCAGGTGACCACGGAGTCGACGACCAGCTTGCCCATCATGGCGTTCTCGGGCGCGGTGTTGGCGCAGCAGGTGGAGGTGGCGACGCCGCCGTCGGCGAGGAGCCGGTGGTAGTAGCCGGGCACGATCCGGTCGAGGACCGAGGTCTTCGCCTGGCCGGACGCGGCGGTGTGGTTGTAGACGACGTCCATCACGACGCGCAGGCCGTTGTCGTTGAGCGACTTGACCATCTGCCGGAACTCGGTGGTGCGCTTCGTGCCGTCCGGGTCGGAGGCGTAGGAGCCCTCGGGGACGGTGTAGTGGTACGGGTCGTAGCCCCAGTTGTAGGCGTCCTTGGCCGCGGTGGCGGCGACGCACTCCTGCTGGCGGGGCGAGTCGGCGGGCAGCGACGCGAGGTCGCAGTCCGGGCTCGCCTGGTCCGCCGTGCGCTCGGGGATGGTGGCGATGTCGAACGCGGGCAGCAGGTGGACGTAGGAGGTGCCGGCGTCGGCGAGCTCCTTCAGGTGCTTCGAGCCGTCGCTGCCGGTGTCGGCGAACGCCCGGTAGGTGCCGCGGTCGGCGGCCGGCACGGTGTCGTCGGCGACGGAGAAGTCGCGGATGTGCAGTTCCTGGATCTGCGCGTCGCGCAGCGGCACGGCCCGCGGCTTGTCGAGGCCGGCCCAGCCGGTGGGGGCGAGGGCGCGGTCGCCGAGGTCGACGGCCAGGCTGTGGGTGGAGTCGGCGGTCAACGCGACCGAGTAGGGGTCGGTGACCTTGTTGACGACGACCTTCTGCTCGGTGGGGGCGAAGACCTTCACCACGTAGCGGTAGGGCTTGTTCTTCCAGGAGGCGGGCCCGGTGACCGACCAGACGCCGGTCGCGGAGTCGCGCCGCATGGGCACGGTGGCCGAGCCGATCTCCAGGTCGACGTCCTGCGCGGTGGGCGCCCACACGGAGAGGGTGGGGCGGTTGCGGTCGAAGACCGGGCCGAGGTCGGCCTGGGTGGCCTTCGGGTACAGGTCGTCGAGGACGCCCGCGGTCTGCACGCCGGTGGCGGCGAGGACCGCGCCGTTGGCGGCGTGCTGGGCGGCGACGACCTGGCCGCGCAGCGCCTCGCGGACACGGTCGGCGTCGCGCGGGTCGACGGTCCAGGCGGTGCCCTCGGCCAGGTGCGGGAAGCGGGCCTTCTGCTCGTCGGTGAGCTTGCCCGCGGTCAGCCGCAGCCAGGTGGCGTCGCCGGTGAGCGCGCCGTCCCGCACCGCGAGGGAGCCGTCGCGGGAGGCGAGCAGCTGGGTGGAGGCGGCGGCCGGGGAGCCGTCCCAGACGACGGTGGTGCGGTCGATCCAGACGGCCTTGGAGGTCGTCAGGTCGAGGGCGCCGGAGCTGCCCGCGGGCTGCGGGAGCAGGTACTTCTCCTGTCCGGCGAGGAGCCAGACCTCGTTGCCGTTGGCCTTGAGGTCGAGGGCCTGGTCGGTGGGGAGGTCCTTCTGGTCGCCCTTGTGGAGGATGTAGCTGAGACTGGTCGCGCCCTCGGCGAGCGGCACCTCGTAGACCGCGCCGAAGGAGTCGATCTTGCTCGGCTGCACGGGGCGGGCCCAGTCGGTCGGGTTCGCGGCGCCGGCCCAGACGTGCAGGCCCCAGCCGTCGTAGTCGCCGTCGGCACGATGGTAATGCAGGACGGCCTTGGTGCGGTCGGGCTCGGGGTAGGCGTCGGCGGGCTTCTCGGTGCGGACGTCCTCCTTGCCCTGCTCGATCCAGATCTCGCCGGTGCTGGTGACGTCGACGGTGCGGTCGGCGGCGACGTCCTTGTCGCCGTCCTTGTCGATCACGAGGAAGCCGACGTCGGAGGCGCCGGGCTTGAGCTTGACCCAGGCGAAGGCGCCGTAGGCGTCACGGCCGGAGAACGGGTGGCTCTTGGGCCACTCGGTGGCCTCGCCCTCGGCGATGTCGCCCCAGGCGTACAGGCCCCAGTCGTCGTAGTCGCCGTCGGTGCGCTTGTAGTGGACGAGGACGTGGTCGCGGGAGACGGCGACGGGGACCTCGGGGGCGGGCGGGGTGCCCGTGGTGGAGGCGGCGGTGTCGCTCGCGGTGCGGCCGGCGCGGTCGACGACGACGGCCTTGTAGCGCAGGGCGGTGCCGGCGGGGACGTCCTCGCCGATGGTCTGGGTGACCCGGTAGGGCGCGTGGTCGGCGGAGCCGAGCACCTTCCAGGGGCCGTTGCCGACCTGGGCGGCGAACACGACGCGGTTGAGCTGTCCGCCGTCGACGTCGGCATTCACCGTGACGGTGCCGGTGGCGCCGGCCTCCGGGGCGGTGAGGGTGACGGAGGGCGCGGCGGCCGGCCTGGGCAGCGGGGCCTTCGCCTGGAACACGACGGCGGAGCCGGCCGGGACGGTGACCGTCACCTTGCGGTCGGCGTCGCTCCGCAGGGTGGCGTCGGTGCCGTGGATGCCGCGGAAGGAGGCGTCGGCGGATCCGGTGGCGAAGGTCGCGGACGTGGCCTCGTCGGCGTTGTTGAAGGCGACCAGGTACTCGACCCCGGACTTCGCGTCGGTGCGGGAGAAGGCGTAGACGCCGGCGCCGTCGGCCGCGTGGCGCTCGGTCTGCACGCCGTCGGCGAGGGCCGGGTGGGCCTTGCGCAGCTTGGCGAGAGCACTGATCTGGCGGTAGAGCGGTGCTCCGGTGTCGAAGGCGTCCTCGGCGTGGGTGCGGTCGGTGCCGAGCTGGTCGTCGTCGAGGTAGTCGGCGGTCTTCGAGGCGAACATGGTCTGGCGGGCGTCCTTGTCGCCGCCGGCGCCGGTGAAGCCCTGCTCGTCGCCGTAGTAGATCACCGGGTTGCCGCGGCCGAGGAACATCAGCTCGTTGGCGAGCTTCGCCCTGCGCAGCAGGGTGGCGTCCGAGGCGTCGGAGTCGTCGGCCTTCAGGAAGTGGCCGATGCGGCCCATGTCGTGGTTGCCGAGGAAGGTGACCTGCTCGTAGGCGTTCGCCTTGTCGGTGGCGTACTTGTAGTCGTCGCCGTAGACCGAGGCGAGCTTCTTCGCGCTGCCGCCCTGCGAGGCGTACTGGCGCGCGGCCTCCTGGAACGGGAAGTCGAGCGTGGCGTCGAGGCGGCCCTCGGTGACGTACGGGGCGGTCACGGAGGTGTCGGAGGAGTACACCTCGCCGAACATGAAGAAGTCGTCCCGGCCCCGCTTGGCGGCGTAGGCGTCGAGGGCGGTGGCCCACTGGGTCCAGAACTCCATGTCGACGTGCTTCACGGTGTCGATCCGGAAGCCGTCGATGCCGAAGTCCTTGACCCACCGCTGGTAGATCTTCTCCATGCCGGAGACGACCTCGGGACGCTCGGTCCACAGGTCGTCGAGGCCGGAGAAGTCGCCGTAGGTGGTGGACTCGCCGGCGTAGGTCGAGTCGCCGCGGTTGTGGTACATCGCCGGGTCGTTGAGCCAGGCGGGGACCTTGACGTTCTTCTTCGCCTCCGGCACCACGGGGGTGCGCGGGAAGGAGCCGGAGTCGACGGCGGGGAAGCGGTCGCGGCCCCCGGCGTGAGCGGCGTCGTCGAAGGGCTCGCCGTCCTTCGTGAGGTAGGGGAAGGCGCCCTTGGAGAGGTAGGAGTAGGACTTCTCCTGGTAGTCGACGACGTCCGCGGTGTGGTTGGTGATGACGTCGAAGAAGACCTTCATGCCCTTGGCGTGGGCGGCGTCGATCAGCTTCTCCAGGTCGGCGTTGGTGCCGAAGTGCGGGTCGACCTGGGTGAAGTCGGTGATCCAGTAGCCGTGGTAGCCGGCCGACGCCTGGTCGCCGGTGCCCTGGACGGGCTGGTTCTTGAAGATGGGCGCCATCCAGATGGCGGTGGTGCCCATGCCCTTGATGTAGTCGAGCTTCTTCGTGAGGCCCTTGAGGTCGCCGCCCTGGTAGAAGCCCTTGTCGGCGGGGTCGAAGCCGGTGGCCGTGCGGGAGCCGGTGAGGCCGCCGCGGTCGTTGGAGGTGTCACCGTTGGCGAAACGATCCGGCAGGACGAAGTAGAACTGCTCGCGGGTCAGGTCGTGACGGGCCGGCTGGGCGGCGAGCTTCGCGTCCGACGGGG
>NZ_JACADT010000025.1:0-22037 GCF_013421635.1 Streptomyces sp. UH6
CGCGCCGTCCCCGGCTTCAGGCCGCCGGCTCCCCGGGCCGCCGTGCGGTCCCGAGCGCGGTGAGCGCCTCGTCGGTCAGCCGGAACACCGTCCACTCGTCCTGCGGCCGGGCGCCCAGCGCCCGGTAGAAACCGATCGCCGGCTCGTTCCAGTCCAGCACCGACCACTCCAGCCGCTGGTAGCCCCGCTCCACGCAGAGCCGCGCCAGTTCCTCGAGCAGCGCCCGTCCGTGCCCGCCGCCGCGCGCCTCCGGCCGGACGTACAGGTCCTCCAGGTAGATGCCGTGCACGCCGCGCCAGGTGGAAAAGTTCAGGAACCACAGCGCGAACCCGGCCGGCTCCCCCGTCACGTCGTCCACCGCCATGTGGGCGTACGCGGCGGGCCGTTCCCCGAACAGCGCCTGGCGCAACTGCCCCTCGGTGGCCACGGCCTCCTCGAGCGCCTTCTCGTACTCGGCGAGTTCACGGACCATGGCGTGGATGACGGGCACGTCGGCCGGCGCGGCGGGTCGGATCATGCCGCCATCCTCACACGGCACGACGCGGCCGGACGGCCCGTCCCGGGGATCGGACACCCCCGTGCGTCCGCCCTGAGGTCAGTGGAACCAGACGACGAGACGTACGTTCTCCGCGCCGTGGATCTCACCGAGGACGCGCATGACGCTCCAGACGCGGCCCCAGGCGGTGTCGGTCCCCGCGGCCGACGCGCGGCTCCGCGTCCCTGAGGCGTCCGTCTCCTGCCAGTCGGTGGCCGCCAGCTCGGCCCAGGTCAGCCACGTCGTCCCGTGCACGGAGCGGGGGCCGCCGCACTCGGCGAACTCCCTCCGCAGCCCTTCCGACGCGTCATCCGGAAAACCACGGCCTTCGGCGAGCGGGCGGAAGCCGAAGTAGTTGCGGATCCCGAAGAGACAGGCCAGGCCGTCGTAGGCGTTGCCGCTGTTCAGCAGCAGGAGGTCGATGCCCGCTTCCCAGACGGTCTCCTCGTCGTCCAGCCCCCACGGTCGGGCTCCCGGCCGGCACTCGATCATTCCGCTGACATCGGTCGACATGGCCTGATCCTGCCTCAGGTGGATACCGCCCCTCCGACCGTTGCTCGATCGTCCGGGGGGATTGATCCATGTCCGAGGGCTTGCAGAGACCACCACGCCCCGACGAGGAAGCCGAACTGCTACGGCGGTTCCACAACGGGGACACCCTCGACAACCTGCCGGTGATCAAGCCCCTGGCGCCGCCTCCACGACGTGCCCCTGTCGGCCGGCTGATCGCGGCCGTCCTGGGCATGGGCCTCCTCACGGGTGTGGGCGGAGCGCTCATCGCGCAGCAGGTGCTGGACGACGGGACGACGGCCGCCGCCCCCGCGCCCGACGCCAAGGCATCCGCCTCGCCACCTGACGGCAGCGAGGCCGCCACCCCCTCCCCCGAAAGCGCGTCCGAACCTGCGCCTGCGCCCGAACCCGAACCCGAGACCACTGTCCAAGCGGCCGCCGTCGAGCAGGTCCGCATCATCCGGACCCCGTCGACCGGCGGTGACGTCGCGGCGACGTTCTGCCTGGTGTACACGGGGAGCACGTCAGGGCCCGAGCGTGAGGCGATCCTGTTGCTGAACGCGCCCGCCTACCAGTGCGCGGACCTCCTGCCGTACGACCCTGAAAGCGGGCCGTTCATGACCGAGGCCCCCGACTGCCCCGAGCCGTCCCGGGCCGCCGTGCTCTCCTTCGCGGAGTCCACGGAGTGGGGGGCGAACCTGATGTACACGTGCCTGACGGAACACAACGGCGCGTAGGGCGGCACACCCGGGCCCGACACGCGGGGCACGGCCTCACACGGCGGAACCCTTGGCCGCCGCGTAGTGGGTCACGGCGGCCGTCGTGCCGTCGGCGAGGGTGCCGGTGATGCGGAAGAACGTCGTCGACCCGGTCGGCACGGTCACGGCGCTCGGGTAGCGGGTGCGAGCCGGGTCGGCCGCGACGGTGAGGAGCGTCTCGTAGGCGCCGGTGGCCGCGTTCCAGCGCTCGAGGCGGTAGGTGGCGATGTCGGCGCACACGGCCTGCCCGGCCTCGCCGGCCCCGTCGACCTCGTCGACCTCGTCGGTGCAGCCCCACTCCAGCCGGCCGGTACGGGCGACGTCGTCCGGGTTGAGGACGGTCAGCGGACCGCCCTGCGCGCCGCGGGCGTCGTCGGGCCGGTGGTCGAGCTCGGTGACGGTGACGGTCGGGGCCTGGCCGACCGGGATGCCGTTGCCCCACGCGTCGTACGCGACCACGGCGAAGGTCACCGTCTCGCCGTCGGCGGGTCCGACGCACAGCAGCGCGTTGGCCACGGAGGTGCCCTTCGACGGATCGACGGCGTCGCTGCACCCGCGGCTGTCGTAGCGGCTGCTTCCGTCCTCCCCCCGCACGACGCGGGTGGCGGCGTAGCGCAGGCCGGTCTCCGCCGGGGTGTCCCAGCTCAGCAGGACGCCGTCGGCGCGGGGCGTGGCGGTCAGGCCGGTGAGCGGGGCGGGCGCCACGCCGTCGGGGGTGACGGTGACCGGCGTGGACCGCGGCGACGCGTTGCCGGCGGCGTCCGTGAGCACGGCCGTGTACGTGTAGGCCGTCCCGTCGAAGGCGGGCAGCTCGTCCATGTACGCGTAGGGCCACGTCGGAGAGGAGTCCTTCGCCACCGTGCCGATGAGCTCGGGGTCGTCGCCCGACGCGCCGCCGGTGGAGCGGTAGACGCCGAGGACGCCCCCGTTCCTGAGCTCTTTCTCGGTGCCCGTGTCCCAGTTGACCTTGAGGGTGTGCGGCGTGTTGTCGAGGTGCGAGACACGGAGGGCGGGCGCGGCGGGCACCACGGTGTCGACGGTCGCGACCTCCAGGGCGGGCGTCTGCTCGGACACGTTGCCCGCCCGGTCGCTCGTCACGAGGTAGTAGCGCAGGATCCGACCGTCACGGGGGAGGCCGGTCGCCGTCCACGTGGTGCGGTCGGTGATCACCATCGGGGCCCAGTCGCCGACCGCGGTCTGCTGGTACAGCCGGTAGTAGGCGCGGTCCATCTCCGTGTTGGCGGCCCAGGAGAAGGTGGCGGAGTCGGTGTTCTCGTCATAGGCGACGCGGAGCCCGGTGGGCGTGAGCGGCGGGACCTGGTCGACGGACGCGTCGGTACGCGGGGTGTAGTCGAACTTGACGGCAGCGGCGCCGGTCCAGTTGACGTAGTCCACCCGCAGGGTGTGCTCGCCCTGCGGAACGGTCAGGTTGACCGTCTTGGAGACGGTCGTGGACCCGTTCTTCCACAGGTCGATCTTGCGCACGCCGTCGAGGTAGACGCGGATGCCGTCCTGGCCGGAGGCGGTCAGTGTGAAGGGGCCGCCGGAGCCGAAGTCGCGGGTCACCTGCCAGCGGACGCCGAAGTCGTTGACCGGCAGACCGGAGGCGGCGGTGCCGGTGCCCCAGTTCTGGTCGATCGCGCTGTCCGTGTCGGTGCGCGCGGGCGTGCCCGAGAAGGAGGTGTTGGCGAAGAACTGCCGCAGGTAGACGGGCTTCCCGGTGACCGAGACGTCGGAGGAGCCGGAGGACTCGTTGCCTGCCTTGTCGAAGGCGCGGACCTCGTAGAGGTGGGTCGTGCCCCCACTGGTGGTGTCGGTGAAGGAGGTGCCGGTGACCGTGGCGAGGGGAGCGCCGAAGGAGGTCTGGCCCGGGGTGCGCCGGTAGACGCGGTACCCGGCGACGTCCATCTCCTTGTTCGCCGTCCACTTCAGGAAGTTCCGTCGGGCGCCCGCGTCACGGGCCACGGAGGGGCCGGTCGGGGCGAGGGGGGCGACCTTGTCCACCGTGGCGGAGGTGCGCGGGGCGTAGGCGAACGTGACGTCGGCCGAGCCGGTCCAGTTGACGTAGTCGACCCGCAGGGTGTGTTCACCCTTCGGGACAGTGAGGTCGACCTTCGTGGAGACCGCGGTGGAGACGTTCTTCCACAGGTCCACCTTGCGGACGCCGTCCAGGTAGACACGGATGCCGTCGCGGGAAGAGGCCGTGAAGGTGAACGGGCCCCCGGAGCCGAAGTCGCGGGTGAGCTGCCAGCGGACGCCGAAGTCGTTGCTCGGCAGTCCGGAGGCGGGAGCGCCGGCACCCCAGTCCTGGTCGATCTTGCTGTCGCAGTCCGTCTTCTTCGGAGCGCCGGAGAAGGTGGTGTTCGCGAAGAACTGGCGGGTGAAGACGTTGGCCGCGCAGGCCGTCGCCGCCGACGCGGAGGACGGGGCGACGACGGTGACGAAAGCGCCGGTCATCGCCATCACCACCGCGGTCGAGGCCGACATACGAGTCGTTCGGGCACTGCCCACTGGATCCCCTTCACAAAAGGTGAGCGCCCTTCGGGCGATCCGACGACCAGTCAGATACGCAAGTGGCGCATGGGGTTGTAGGCCGCCCCGCACTTTTTCGACGCGGGGTCTCCACACCGTCCGCCCATCCTGCGGCCGCGCACCCGACGACCGGTCGAATCCGATCAAGGGCCTGCCGTGTTCTTTCGGACAGCGAGCGGAAAAGCCGGTTTCGCCGATTCTCGGTAAGTGCCCCTCTCCTGAGAGTCCAGGCAAACCGGCAATTACCTCCCACGCCGGCGGCTCACACGTCGCATGCCACCGGCATCTCGTAGCGCATGACGCTCACCTGAAGGTCGCCCCATTCACATGCACGCGAATCACCCCGCGAAAAATGACCGCAAGGCACCACACCCGACGATTGACACCCCACGAGCCCCTATCTACTGTCCATGCAATCAAGCGAATGCAGAACGAAATACCGAACGATGGGCAAGGGGCGAGGGAACGCCTCGAGAGCCGCTTTCCCACCCAGGTACCGGGGAGACCACACCGCCCCCACCCCTGAACGCCAGACCTCGCCCCACCGCTCGGAGCCGCTCGCCGTACCCCTCCGCCGACCGGGACCGTTCCCCGTCAGCGCCTGACACGGACATCGAAGGACCAGCTACCCGAATTTCCGATTCGGTTTTCCGGTACAGCCGCCGAATCCGTGGTAAGCGCCGGGTTCCTGAACAGCGTCGCCCTCCACCGACGCTCCACCGGCTCTCTCCACCGGCGGAGGCAGGCGGATTCCTCCCGCCAACGGGAAACTCCTTCATCCCCCCACACCGTCCGACAAGGAGCACACCTCGGCCATGAAAAGACGCACTTTCCTGGGACTGGGCACCGCCGGAGCAGTGGCCGCCGTCCAGATGTACGGGGCCACCACGGCAAGGGCATCCTCCGCCGCCCCGGCAGCCGCACCGACCCAGCGCTTCGCCATCGGGGTGAGGGAGTACTCCTGGGCACGCGGAAGCCGCCGGCTGACCACCCGGATCTTCTACCCCGCCACCGGCACTCCGGGCGGCAATCCGGTCGTCAATGCCCCCGTCGCCGACGGCGTCTTCCCGGTCTGCGAGTTCAGCCACGGACTCGGCGGCAATCCCGAGAGCTACGCACCGCTGATCCGCCCCCTGGCCGAGGCCGGTTTCGTCGTTCCAGCCCCCGTCTTCCCCACCACCTCCAGCGGTACCTCGGGCAACATCCAGGACGTCTACAACGGAAACCAGTCCCTGGACGTCTCGCAGGTCATCAGCAACACCCTCGCCCTCCACACCACGGCCGGCGACCCGTTCGCCGGGCACCTCGACACCCGCGTCGGCGTCGGAGTCGCGGGCCATTCGCTGGGCGGCATGACCACGCACGGACTGCTGACCGCCTGGCCGGACAGCCGGATCACCGCCGCCGTCCCGTTCGCCTGCGTCGACATGGGCAACCCGAGCAGTACGGTGGCGGCCAAGGTCATGTTCGTCCACGGCGACCAGGACCCCACCTGCCAGTACTCCTCCGCCCGCCAGGCCTACGGGGAACTGCCCGCGCCCAAGGCGTTCCTCACCCACCGCGGCGCACGCCACGACGAGTACATATGGAGCGGCTACAACCACACGCAGACCGTCGCCACCTACGTGGACTGGATGCGCTGGAGTCTTTACGCCGACACCGCCGCCCGCGACCGCCTCCCCACCGACGCCACCTCCAACACCACCACCACGAGCTGGGAAGCCGTCCTCACCACGTCCACCCCGACCGGGCCGGTGGTGAGCCTCCGCTCCCGGGCCAACAACCAGTACGTCTGTGCGGAGAACGCCGGAGCCAACCCGCTCGTCGCCAACCGCGCCACCGTGGGCGACTGGGAGCGCTTCGACCTGGTCGACCTCGGCGGGGGCGCCGTCGCACTGCGCGCCCGTGTCAACGGCCGGTACGTCTGCGCCGAGAACGCCGGCGCCGGCGCGCTCATCGCCAACCGCACGACCGTGGGGCCCTGGGAGACCTTCCAGCGCGTGAACAACTCCGACGGCACCACCAGCCTGCGCGCCCAGGCCAACAACCAGTACGTCACGGCCGGGAACGGCGGAACGAGCCCGCTCATCGCCGGCCGCACGGCGATCGGCCCCTCCGAGTCGTTCGACCTCACCAGCATCTGACCGTCCGCCCCCCGACCCTCCCTGGGTCACCCGCCGCTGGTCCCGAGTCCTGCGGGACGAGAAGACGGCCGACGCCGCCCCAGGACACACCCCACGGCGCTGGTTGCTCCACAACGACGGGACCAAGGGTCGACCGTCGTCGATGTCGGAGGTGGATACCGAAGGCCCCGGACCATGATCGGTCCGGGGCCCTCGTCCTGCGCTACCTGGAGCCCCCTGTCGGGCTCGAACCGACGACCCCCGCTCTACATGTTTTCTCCGGGCAAGGCGGTGACCTGCGGAAATGATGATCTTAGCGCCGCTGAACTGCGGAAACGCGACTCGACGGTTCTCGCGAGTTCGCGACGTTTCCCGGCCTCGCGTGTGCCGCATGTGCGCCGCCGGGCGCTCCTGACTCCGGTGCCTCAACCGTGGACGGGGCACCAGGACGAGCAGATGGACACCGAGCGGTCTACCTGCTCGACGCACGTCGTCTCCGAACCCACGGCCCGCCCCATGAGCACGGGACCCTCCACGCGTCACGGTCCACGCCGTCCCGTGGCCGCTCTCCGCAGATTCCCCTCCGACGCACGTCCATGCTGTCCTTGGCCGCCCGGCCGGTCCCCTTGGCGGGGAGGACGAGTCGGACCGCCTCAGGGCCGACGGGCGGCGCCGCCCCGTTCCTCAAGGACCGAGTTGCCACAGAGAGTCCATGGGCAACGCCCGGATCCGGTCGCCGAAGGGCAGAGTCTGCTGTCCGGTGTACAGGACGTAGCCGGCGACGAACCGGTCGCCGAGCAGATTGGCGAGGTGGCGCAGGCCCGAGAGGTCCTCAGTGCGAACGGTTGCTCCGGCCTTGACCTCGACCCCGATCACGTCGCCCCGTGGAGTTTCGATGACAGCGTCCACCTCGACCTTGTCCTTGGTGCGGTAGTGGAAGAGCCGGCCCTGCTGCTCGGACCATGTGAGCTGGCGAGCGAGCTCCATGACGACGAAGTTCTCCAGCATGGCGCCGGCCGCTCCATCCGGTTCGGCAAGCCGGGCAGCGTCCTGGCCGGTCAGGTGGCAAGCGACGCCGGTGTCGACGAAGGCAAGCTTCGGCGTGCCCACCGCTCGTCCCGTCAGCCCTGAAGTCCAGGCGGGGATGCTCTTGATGAGGAAGACAGAGGCAAGCAGCTCCAAGTAGCGCACCAGCGTGGTTCGGGGGATGCCCGAGGCGGTGGCGAGCGCGGCGGGGACGAGCAGCCCACCTGCACGTCCGGCCAGGAGACCGAGGAGTTTCAGCAGCTCACCATGTCGCTCGATGCTGGCGAGTTCCAGAACGTCTCGTTCGATGAGAGTCGACAGGTAGGAGTTGAAGAACGCGGTCCGACGGCGAGGCGCGCGCTTCACGGCCTCGGGGAAACCGCCGACGACCGCGCGGTCCAGGTAGTCACGCTTGCGCAAGGTCGATGTACGGCTGAGTCCGGGACCGTGAGCGAAGGCGGCGTCGATGAACCGGTCCGGCCCACCGTGCAGTTCCCCCTGGGAGAACGGCCAGAGTTCGATGACTTCCATGCGTCCGGGCAAGGCGTCCGGCAAGGTTCTCATCGCCAGGATCCTGGAGGATCCGGTCAGCAGAAAGCGCCCTGGGGCCGGATCCAGATCGACGGCGACCTTGATGGCGCTCAGCAACTCGGGAGCAAGCTGGATCTCATCGATGACCATCATCGAGTCGTGCTCGACGAACCCTGCGGGGTCGTCCTTCGCCGCCCGGAGCGTGGCGGCATCGTCCAGCAGACGCAGAACCGGTTCCGTCCTGCGCGCGGCGGTCAGACGAGTCAGGGTCGACTTGCCGGCCTGCCGTGCCCCGTTGACCAGCACGACCCGAGTGTCGTCGAGTGCCTCCGCGACGAGGGCCTCAGCCCGCCTCGGAAACAGATCACGCTTGGTTGTCATGCAGCACAGCTTGCCAACAGGAGCATGATCAATGGTCATTCAGACGCCTTATCCGTGGTCATTCAGCCGCACGAGCGATGGGCATCTGGACGGATGACTGGGTGGGCATCTCACGGAGAACGCCGACCCCAGGCGTGCGAGCAGCGCCGTGATGAGGTGAACGGGCCGGCCGCGTAGAACGGTGTCGGCAGGCGTGGCCGCTCTGTCCCCATGGACAGGAAACGCCCCCTCCGGAGCATGGCCCGGAGAGGGCGTTCCGCGTTCCCGATGAAACGCCTGAGCCTGGAGCCCCCTGTCGGGTTCGAACCGACGACCCCCGCTTTACAAGTTCGATCTCGACTGACTTCGACTGAGGTGCACAACCGACTCGAACACCGGCTACGAGTGCTGCTGTCCCTCCACATTCGCTGTCGTTGATGTCAGCCATAGATGTCAGAGAGACCAGATGCGTAACTCGTCGAGTACACGACACTACCCATCCGCAGCCGACCGGCCTGTTCGCGACCCGCGTATATCTACGACAGGTGACGCCAGCGGTAACAGGCCTCGCGCTTTACGGAGTCAACTCATTTCGGAAGATGGACCTGATCCTTTTAAGGATCACCATCAAAACGAGAACGAAGTGAGTGAGAAGGTAAGCGAGTGCTGCAGTGACCCACGGATTGAAATTATCCATGCCCCTAGAGGCCCCTACGGCAAGACTAATCGCCACCGTCAGCGCAATTACAAGAGCGTAGGTCGTGTTGGCTTGAAGTTGCCGAATCAGGCGAATCTTGACAGAGGTGGACAAGGTTTCGACCTGCGACTCCCTTACCTGGGCAGCAGCCCGCAAGGCGACATCAAAAGAGAGGACCAGGAGATTGAATAGCAAGCCGCACATCAGCGACAGCGCTGTTAGGAGATCACCGATTCCCCCCATTTTCCAGCCTTGCCATATGGCGACAGCGGAAACGGTCAGAGGGAATCCGTAGAGTGAAACGATGTCACCCTTGGAGATCGTTTCAGTGCTACCGGCCCCTGTACGGAGCGTTTGAAAATGATCAATGAAGATCGGCTTAAGGTTCAGCATCCTCACTCGGGGGTACCTCCAGCCGGTAATCGTTCCAGGACGTTGGCCACGAGAACTGTTGCTCAGCCACCGAAGTCCGAGTAAGGCTTACGTCTTCCGCAAGCTCTACAGCAATCTTCAGCGCCTCACGATAGAAGACGTCATCGGCCAGGTCCCCCTCAGGATCGAGCAGCTCCTGATCGATGTCGAACGTGACTAGTGGAGTCTTACCAGAGGACACTGACACTGTCTTAGACAGGCGGCCCACCTGCACTTCTAGCCTCAGGTCGTCGTAGTTGACTTCCTGCCACTCAAGGAGACTCGATACCTGGGCGTCACCGCTGATCACTTTCGCGATGGCCTTCTTGGGCAGGAACCTGCGTCGAGGGGCGCTGATCACGGTCTCGAAGGTGCCCAGCTCCCTTTCATGCTGGCCCAGGTCATACTGGTCTGCTATGTCCCCCGGAATTTGGTTTCGAACCAATCGAATCTTTTTAATTTCGCCCTGATCCAGGATTCGGGCCAGCGCTGCCTCTGGGGCAAGGTTATTAACTTCGACTACGTATTCGGGAAAGCTTTTCCTGAAGGCGCGCCGCAATCCCGTGGAAAAGGCAGTGTAGACACCTCGGTTGCCGACCCGTTCGGTAAGGAAAAGGCCCACTTCTCGCCCCTTCGGTAGAATCAGAAGGCTGCGAAAGTTCCGCATCTCGACGTCAGTTCGCTCCCGATTGAAGCGAGGTGCTCCACTGCCTCGCTCCTCGAATTGCGATCTTACTCCGTACTCACCGCGCGCCAGTGTGACCCGAATGTGCCTGTGGTGCCGCGATATCTCGTGCGACCGGAGAACCGTGTCATTATCCGAGTCGTCAAATCCCTCTTCTTGTAGAAATGTGAGATACCCGTGGAATACCTGCAAGAGGTCGATTCCGCTCTCAGTGAAATTATCGAGAGGGAGATATTCTTTCTTCTGTCGCCGATGAACAACGATCTTGTATGCAGCAATGGAACGCTCGGCCACGTTCAACCCCCCTCGGCAACGGTGAGAACAGCGATCATAACTCAACACCGACATAAAAGATGTGGCTTACCTTAAAGTAGTGCGCCATCTTCAAGATGGGCAGGGATTTATGGCACGTAGCTGCACATTTCAGATGAGCGCAGCCATATCGCCTGCCCAGCTCCCATCCCGTCTGCCGTCGACCCACACACCGTGGAGCAGGCGCGGTGCCTGGCGTCCAGGTGGAGCGCGCCACTGTACGAACGACCTGGACGCCAGGTGCCGTGTCTGCTCGGCTCTGCCTGGGTCGACGGCAGACGGGATGGGAGCCCTCCGCCCCAGCCCTCTTCGGCCGGTACCCGCCCGCGGTGCCCCCGCCATCTCGGAGCCTGAGCGCCCCCGCCGGAGGCATGTCTTTCACTGCGGCCTCGGTGGTGCGGTACTCGCCTCTCCGCCTGGCCCTGCTCCTCCCGTGGGCGCGCGTCGGCATAGCGTGCGCGGAGCGGGCCGAAGGCAGGAGCGCAGCGCGACGCGGAGCCGGGAGCGCGCCCGGCGGAGCGGAGCGCAGCCGGGCTTGATGAGGTAGAGAAATTCGTAACAACGGGCTACGCGTCTGCTCGGGTCAATGCCCGGTGCTGGTCAGCTCGTTGTCGTGTCGGTGGCAAGGAGCCGACTGGTGAAGCCGTTGCGACACAGTCGCTGGTACGCGTCCATGACGTCGTCCGGGACGGGCTGGCGGATCATGAACCCCTGCTCGGGGTAGACCACCAGCCGCTGCAGCGCCCCCACCAGCATGTCGATCACGAGTCGCTCGTCCCCGATGGAGTCGCTGTACTCCTCGTACGTCATCGGCGTGGACGCGCTGACGATCTCGACTTCGGGCCACAGCTTGCGGGCGGTGGCGTAGGCACGCCGCTCCTCGTACGGCTTGCTGATCAGCAGCACCGACGACACCGGCACGCCGGCCTCGGCCAGCAGCTCCCTGGAGAAGCGGATGTTCTCACCGGTGTTGCG
The DNA here is from genome assembly GCF_013421635.1 of Streptomyces sp. UH6. Lineage (NCBI taxonomy): Bacteria > Bacillati > Actinomycetota > Actinomycetes > Kitasatosporales > Streptomycetaceae > Streptomyces > Streptomyces sp. UH6. Next base: position 11,456 of record NZ_JACADT010000025.1, read on the forward strand.
CGCCCGGGGCTCGACGAGGATCGCCGTCTCGGGCACGCCCAGCTCGAGTGCGCGCTCCCGATAATGGACGGCTTCTCCTCGCGGCATGCGCTCTCGCGTCGTGGGGCTCGTGGCGCCGGTGAACAGGAGCAGGGGGGCCAGTCCTCGCCGGTACAGCTCGACGGCGGTGTCGGCCACGCCGAGATCGTGGCTTCCGAGGCCGATGGCGACCGAGCAGGGCCGGGCATGGTGGCGCATCTGGTGGTACTCCCACAAGCGCTTGGCGTCTGCCCGGTCCTGCTCTGAGATCACGTCTAGCCCTTCGGGTCCGCTGCGGAGTCCGGCACCTTGAAGTCATACTCCCAGGCGAACCGAGAGGCTGCGTGCACGCCGATGGCGAACTCCACCACCAGGTCCTCGGCGGTGTAGGCCGTGCGGTGCAGCTCGACGACCGGTTCACCCGGCGGCAGCTGCAGTTGCTTCACCTCGTCGGCGGTGGGGACGCGGGCGAAGAGCTGTTCCTTCATGTGGTCGATCTCGTAGCCGGCGTCGTAGAGCACCCGGAACCCGCCGCCTCGTCCGGCCGGTCCCGGTGTGGGATCGACGAGGCGGGTGCCCTCGACGTGCTCGGGGAGGTAGTAGCTCGTCAGCGTGTGGGTGGGCTGCTCGCCTTCCTTCACCAGCCGTGCGCGCGCGTAGACCTCCGCGCCTTCCGGAAGTCCGTAGGCCGCGGCCACCAGTGCCGGCGCTTCCACGAGGCTGACGGTCTGCGTCTGCTCGTTGCGGCGATAGGCGCGGCCGGACGCCACGCGGTCGGCGATGAACGCGACCTCGTCCCCGTCCCGCCACTTGGCCTTGTCGTAGCGGGCGATACCGAGCCGCTTCAGTGGCGCTTGCTTACGGACCACCGTGCCGTGACCTCGGGAGGAGGTGACCAGGCCTTCGGCTTCAAGGGCCTTGTAGGCGGCGTGAACCGTGGACTTGGAGCCCGCGCCCTTTTCCACCAGCTCCCTGATGTGCGGCAGCTGCCGTCCCGGCTCGTACTTGCCGCTCCTGATCTCCTCGGCCAGCTTGTCCGCCAGCTCTCGCCACTTGGCCGCCATGTGCGCCCCTTCCGTTCCCTCTAAGTCAAACACAGTCCCAGGACTGTTGACAGTCCCAGGACTGCGTGCCACAGTCTCGTCAAGGCCGCCGCAGTCCTAGGACTGCAATGGATTGGCGAGCCTTCGAGCTGTCCCGACTTCACTTCTGGGAGTGCACATGCCGTCCTTCAAGATCGACACTTCGACCGCCGTGGTGTTCGTGGCGACCGCGCCGACGCCCAAGCTCGCGAACGCCAAGACCGGTGAGCGCGCGATGGACCGGGAGACCGGAGCGCCCCTGTCGACCGTGGGCCTGCTCGTCTCGGACGAGGGTGAGGGCAACCTCTACCAGGTGACCATCCCGGAGACGGGCTACCCCGAGGGCCTGGCGCCGGGGATGCCGGTGAAGGTGATCGGGCTCAAGGCGCGGGACTGGGAGAACGAGTTCAACGGGCAGAAGCGCCACGGCATCTCGTTCCGCGCCGTTGCCATCACGGCGGCGGTCTGACCATGGCTGACCTGACGGTGTGGGTGGAGGCGACCGGCGCGTTAGCGGGTGCGGGTGGTCTCGGCTACGCGAAGGCGCGGGCGCCGCGCGTGTACTGGTCGCTGGTGGGCAAGCCGCTCACGGTGGGCCGGTTCACGCTCCGGTACCGCTCCACGATGGACGTGTGCGGGCTGACCGTGCAGCCGTCCGGCCTCCGGGCGTTCATGGCCCGGAACGTCGCCCGGCGCGAGGTGCAACCGGTGCCGCCGAAGGTTCGCCGGGTCCGGGGCACGTCGACCGGCCTGCGGGTCACGCTCCGGCTTCCCGCCGGCCTCGAACCCGCCGACGTCATCGCCTCGACCGAACGCCTGCGCCACGCCTGGGGCGTTCACTCCGTGACCGTCGCCCCGGTGAAGCCTGGCTTCGTCGAGCTTCGGATGACCGGCTACGACGTCCTGCGCGACGTCCGGATGCCGGCCAAGGCCCGCCCGCGGGACATGGTGGTCCCGGTCGCTCTGCGGGAGGACGGAACGCCGTTCGAACGTGACTACCGGGCGGTACCGATGGCGCTGACACTGGGGGCGAACTTCTCCGGGAAGTCGATGTATCAGCGCAACCTCATCAAGGGCTTGGCCCAGCTCCCCGCCGCCCTGGTGGGCATCGACTGCAAGCGCGGCGTGGAACAGGCCGGCTACGCGCCGCGGCTGTCGGCGCTGGCCACCGACCCGGACCGGGCGGCCGACCTCCTGGACGTGCTGCTGACGGAGATGGGCGACCGGTTCGACCTGCTCAGCCTCTACGGCGCTGCGGATCTGTGGGAGCTGCCGGACGAGGTGCGGCCGGTGCCGGTCGTGGTCCTGGTGGACGAGGTGGCGGAACTGTTCCTGACCTCCTCGAAGAAGGAGGAGGAACGCCGGGAGCGGATCGTGACCGCACTGATCCGGCTCGCGCAGATGGGCCGCGCCGCCGGCCTCTACCTCGAAGTGTGCGGGCAGCGCTTCGGCTCCGACCTCGGCCGCGGCGCCACCATGCTCCGAGCCCAGCTCACCGGCCGCGTCGTCCACCGCGTCAACGACAAGGAAACGGCAGAGATGGGGCTCAAGGACGTCGCCCCGGCGGCGGTCCCGGTGGCCTGCCAGATCCCCGCCGACCGCCCCGGAACCGCGGTCGCCACCGACGCCTCCGGCGGCTGGTGCCGCATCCGCACCCCGAAGGTCTCCCGGGACGAGGTGATCGCGGTCTGCCGCGAGCACGCGCACCTGGTCCCCGACGTTCCTGCCCTCGAACCGTTCCGGCCCTACGTGCCCGAGCCGGTCGCCGGGCAACGCCCTTCGCTGGTCAAGCCGGTCCCGGCAACCGAATGAAGCCGCCGGGGCCGGGCGGTCGAACTGCTCCCGCCCGGTCCTGGCCCAACTCCCCCAAAGGGAGGTGACTCCTCATGGCTCGACTGCTCCGCCCGGACGCGGTGCTCATCCAGGCCGTCATCGCGGGCGCTCTGTCCTTCTCCCACCTACACGACCTCGCGGAAGCCGCCGGGCAGACCGGTTGGAAGGCGTGGGCCTACCCGATCTCCGTGGACCTGCTACTGGTCGCCGCATGGCGTCGACTGCGCACCGTGCGAGACGGCGGGGCCTGGACCTGGTTCATCGTCGCCCTCTTCGCCTCGCTCGGCGCGAACATCGCTACCGCCGGCCTTCTCGACCTCACCGACGTGCCGGACTGGCTACGCATCCTCGTCGCAGGGTGGCCCGCTCTCGCCTTCCTCGGTGGCACCCTCCTCGTCCACTCCCCGGCCCACACCACCTCGGACGAGGCACCGGTCCCGGACGAGGTGACGCCGCCCGTCGACCGTGCGCCTGCGGAAGTCGAGATGGAGCGCGCCGAAGAGCCCGACCCCGAACCGGCTCCGGTCGACTCCACCCCGCCCGTGCCCGAGCTGGCTCCGGTGCCTCCGTCAACACCTGCCACGCCAGCGATCCCGTCCGCGCTCCTCGACCACGCTCGCAAGCTGGCGGACTCCCACCAGGCCGCCACCGGCTCACCGATCCCCGTGGACGTCCTTGCGGCCCGTCTCGGCCTTCCGGCCCCGATGACCGACCAGATCGTCGCGCAACTTCAACTCACCTGACTGACCAGGAGGTTCTACGTGTCCGCGTACCGACGCTTCCGCAACAAGATCCGAATAGGCCTGGTGCAGGTCGCCACCTACTACGACGGCCGTGGCCGGGACCAGCACACCGCGGTCTGCACCGCCCCGCGCTGTGACTTCTCCGGCGATTACCCGACCAGGGCCGGGGCCGAGCTCGCCGCCCAGACCCACCGCTGCAAGGCGTGAGGAGACGGCCGTGATCGACGTCCCGCTCTGGCTCGCCCTGGTCGCCGTCGCCCTCCTCGGCATCCGCCTCGTCCGCCCGCCGTTCTGGCTCGTTGCCGCGCTGCTGCTGGCCGGTTACCTCTCCGCCGACACGTTCATCGGCACCGCGCTCCGCTCCGTCCTCGACTGAATACGGCCGAAGGGATCACTCCTGATGTTCACTCCGAAGTACCCGCCCGCGGTCTCCATACCGGCCACGCCCGTCCAGCCGATACCCGAGCCGGAGAGGCCCGGCGCGGCCCCGGCGGTGTACCAGCCGGCGCCGATGGCACCTGCCGCCGCTGGTCGGCCGGTCATCCAGCTCACGCCCGGAAGCGCGGTCGCCCTCGCCGCCGGTGGCGGGGCCGTGGTCCTGGTCGTCGGCGCCGTCCTGGTCTCGATGCTCCTGGCGGTCGCCATCACCGGCGTCTCGATCGCCGTCACCGCGATCGTCCTGCGCCTGCTCGTCAACGACATGCACAACAAGCCCCAGCGCTGAACGGCCCCCGGGGCGGCCTCGGTCGCCAAACTTCCGCCGCCCCGGGCGCCTGCACCACTCCCAGACCCCAACGGACCCGGAAGGGAAAGCCCATCATGCCCCAGCACCCCCCGGCCTCGCGGATCTGCCGCGACTGCGACGGCTTCGCCACCGCCGCCATCACCACCGGCACCTGCCACCCGGACGGCACCCGTCAGACGCTCCCGGTCACCTGCCCCACCTGCAAGGGCACCGGCCGCACCGCCCCCGCCGGCGCTCTCGCCACCGTCCGGCGGTAACCGCATGACCGTCGCCACTGCCGCGGCGGGCCTGGACCCGGCCACCCTCGCAGACCTCCTGCGGGTGGCCGGGTCCCCCGGCTTCGACCGCGTCCAGGACCAGATCCGCCGCACCGGCGGCTGCTCCGACCCGATCCACCTCCGCGGCTCCACTGTCACCCGCGACCGTGAGACCGGACAGGTCCTCTACGCCTACTCCACCGACACCGAGCCCGGTGGGCGGCTCCGCGTCGCCTGCGGCAACCGCCGGGCCTCCCGCTGCCCGTCCTGCGCCTGGACCTACGCCGGAGACACCTACCACCTGATCCGCGCCGGCCTCACCGGCGACCCGGCCAAGGGCACGCCCCACACCGTGCGCGACCACCCGCGAGTGTTTGCCACCCTCACCGCGCCCTCGTTCGGCCCGGTCCACAACCGGCCCGGCAAACGCCCCTGCCGCTGCGGCACTTGGCACCAGGAGGACGCCCCCGAACTCGGCACGCCGCTCGACCCGGAAACCTACGACTACGCCGGTGCGGTGCTGTGGAACAACCACGCCTCCGACCTGTGGCGCTACTTCACGATCTACCTCCGCCGCGAGATCGCCAAGCGGGCCGGGCTGACGCAGAAGGACGCCCGCGAACAATCCCGCGTCTCCTTCGGCAAGGTCGCCGAGTACCAGAAACGCGGAGCGGTGCACTTCCATGCGGTGATCCGCTTCGACGGACCCGCCGGACCTGACAGTCCGCCGCCGCGCTGGGCCACCCTCGACCTGCTCACCGACGCCATCCACGCCGCCGCGGCCCGCGTGGCAGTCGACGTCCCCGCCGCCGGGAAGCAGCCGGCCCGCACGCTGCGCTGGGGCACCCAGCTCGACGTACGACCCATCCGCGCCTTCGACGACGGTGAGGACATCACCGAAGCGGCCGTCGCCTCCTACGTCGCCAAGTACGCCACCAAGGCCGCCGAGACGACCGGCGCCGCGGATGCGCCTGTGCACTGCCGCACCTGCCGCGGCACCGGCCGCTCCCCCCGCTACGACCGCGCCGACGCAGCACTCGGCCGCTGCGCCACCTGCCAGGGCACCGGCCTGGGCGAAGACCTCAAACGCCTGGACATCCCCGAACACGCCCGGCGCCTGATGGTCGCCTGCGTCAGCCTCCAGCCGCTCTACCGGGACCGGCAGCTTGCCCGGTGGGCCCACATGCTCGGCTTCCGCGGCCACTTCTCCACCAAGTCCCGCACCTACTCCACCACCCTCGGTGCGCTCCGCCAGATCCGCGCGGACTACCGCGCCGCCCAGCACCGCGCCGCCCTCGGCCTGCCCGACCCCGCCGACACCGCCGAGGACACCACGCTCACCCTCGCGCACTGGGCCTACGCCGGCCACGGCCACACCCCCGGCGAATCCTGGCTCGCCGCATCCATCGCCCGAGACATCCAGCTCAACCGCGAGACCGCCCGCGAAGCCCTGCTCGACCAACTCGCCCTGGAAGGAGCCGCAGCATGACCACCGCGACCGCCGAACTGCTGACCGTGCCGGAGGTCATGGCCCGGCTCAAGCTCGGACGCTCCACGGTCTACGACCTGATCCGCTCGCGTCGTCTCACGTCCATCACCATCGGCCGTTCCCGTCGCGTGCCGGCGGACGCCCTCCGGGACTTCATCGCCCGCGAGATCGAGGAGGCCGCCTGATGGCCCAGCAGCGCAAGCGCAACCCCAACGGCGCGGGAACCATCACCAAGCGCAAGGACGGCCGCTATCACGCCGCCGTGTACGTCCTCCAGCCCGACGGCACCCGCGCCCGCAAGTTCGCATACGGCAAGACCTGGGCCGAGTGCGACAGCAAGCGCCGGGAACTTCTCGCCAAGGTGGACCAGGGCGTGCCCGTGCCGACCCGGTCGGCCAAGCTCGCCGAGTGGCTGGCCTTCTGGCTGGACAGCGTGGTCAAGCCGCGCCGCAAGCTCAGCACCTACGACAAGTACGAGGCGCACGTGCGCCTCTACCTCTCCCCGATGCTGGGCACGAAACGGCTGGAGTCCCTGAGCGCTCCCGACGTCCGTCGCTTCCTCCTGCAGCTGGAGAAGAAGACCACCGCGGCCACCGCCAAGGAGTCGCACCGCGTCCTGCGCACGGCCCTCTCCGCCGCCTGCCGCGAGGAGCTGATCACGCGCAACGTCGCCACGCTCGTGGAGCCGCCCCGGCCGACCCCACGGGAGCTGAGCCCGTGGTCGCTGGACGAGACGCTCGACTTCCTCGCCGCCGCCCGCCGGGACCCGCTGTACGCGGCCTTCGTGCTCGCCATCGCCATGGGCCTGCGCCGGGGCGAGATCGTCGGGCTTCGCTGGCGGGACATCGACCTCGAGTACCGCGTCCTCCTGGTGCGCCAGCAGGTGCAGCGTCGACGCGGGGTGCTCTACAACGACGAGACCAAGGGGCGCCGCTCGCGTGCCCTGCCCCTGCCGGCCATCTGCATCGCCCCGCTGCGCTGGCATCGGATGCGGCAGCAGTCGGCGTACGCGGCCGCCGGCATCGACTGGACCTCTGAGGGCTACGTCTTCGCGACCCGCACCGGGCGGCCGATCGAGCCGCGGAACGTGCACCGGTCCTTCGTCCGCGTCAGCGAGTCCGCCGGCCTCCGGCCCGTCCGGCTGCACGACGCCCGGCACGGCTGCGCCACCCTCCTCACCGCCGCCGGGGTCGCACCCCGCGTCGTCATGGAGATCCTGGGCCACAGCCAGATCAGCATGACCATGGACGTCTACACGCACGTCGTGCAGGACACGCAGCGGGAGGCGATCAGCCACATGGACCGGCTGCTGAAGCGGCGGCCCGCCCGTGAGTGACCGCCCTCGTTGATGTCAGACGTGGATGTCAAAGGCCCCGGACCATGATCGGTCCGGGGCCTTCGCCCTGTCCTGCCTGGAGCCCCCTGTCGGGTTCGAACCGACGACCCCCGCTTTACAAGAGCGGTGCTCTGGCCAGCTGAGCTAAGGAGGCGTTGCCCGAGCAGTGTACCCACCGGGTGCGGCGACCTCGCCGAGAATTGTTGTGAACTTCTCCCCCGGACCCTGCTGACTTTCGAGGGTCGGGCGGGTTAACGTCCGTGCAGCCCGGTTCTCCGGGCCGCACAGCCACCACCTTCCACTACGGATCGTCCGGCACGTTCCTGCCGGTGAAGGGGGCCTCTCACCATGGCCACTGTTACGTTCGACAAGGCGACCCGCATCTACCCCGGCGGCACCAAGCCCGCGGTCGACGCGCTCGAGATCGAGATCCAGGACGGCGAGTTCCTCGTCCTCGTCGGTCCGTCCGGTTGCGGCAAGTCCACCTCCCTGCGCATGCTCGCGGGTCTCGAGGACGTCAACGGCGGTGCGATCCGCATCGGCGACCGCGACGTCACCCACCTGCCGCCGAAGGACCGGGACATCGCCATGGTGTTCCAGAACTACGCGCTCTACCCGCACATGACGGTCGCCGCGAACATGGGCTTCGCGCTCAAGATCGCGGGCGTGCCGAAGGACGTCATCCGGCAGAAGGTGGAGGAGGCCGCGCGCATCCTCGACCTCACCGAGTACCTGGACCGCAAGCCGAAGGCGCTCTCCGGCGGTCAGCGTCAGCGTGTGGCGATGGGCCGCGCCATCGTGCGTGAGCCGCAGGTGTTCCTCATGGACGAGCCGCTGTCCAACCTGGACGCCAAGCTCCGTGTCTCCACCCGTACGCAGATCGCGTCGCTCCAGCGCCGTCTGGGCATCACCACCGTCTACGTCACCCACGACCAGGTCGAGGCCATGACGATGGGCGACCGGGTGGCCGTGCTCAAGGACGGTCTGCTCCAGCAGATCGACACCCCGCGCAACATGTACGACCGCCCCGCCAACCTCTTCGTGGCCGGCTTCATCGGCTCGCCCGCGATGAACCTGGTCGAGGTCCCGATCACCGACGGTGGCGTGAAGTTCGGCAACAGCGTGGTCCCGGTCAGCCGTGAGGCGCTGTCCGCCGCCGCCAACCGCGGCGACACCACGGTGACCGTGGGCATCCGCCCCGAGCACTTCGACGTCGTGGAGCTCGGCGGTTCCGCCGGTCTCGCCAAGGACGCCGGTCTCGAGGTCTCGGTCAACGTGGTCGAGGAGCTCGGCGCCGACGGTTACGTCTACGGCACCGCGCGGGTCGGCGGCGAGGACAAGGACCTGGTGGTCCGCGTCAACGGCCGTCAGGTCCCGGAGAAGGGCGCCAAGCTGCACGTCGTCCCGAAGGCGGGCGAGACCCACGTCTTCTCGACCTCCACCGGCGAGCGTCTCTCCGACTGATCCGGTACACCGGACCCGGACTCCAGCTCGGATTCGGACTCCAGCTCGGATGCGAAGGCCCCGCGGCCTCACGCCGCGGGGCCTTTCGCCGTACGGGCACCCTGCGAACACCGTGCGAGGCACCCCACGCACGGCCCGGCACGTCAACCTGGTCGCTCGAATGCTTCACCGAAACGTCACCCATCAGGGTTACCAAATGTCGCCGGACAACTACCGCCCGCTACCCTCACTCGCGTGAAGCACACCACGAACCAGCAGACGCGCGCCGGCCGCGGTCCCGCCCGGGGGATCGGCCGCACGCTCGCCCTCGTCCTCCCCGTCGTCCTGGTCCTCTCCGGCACGCTCGCGGTCACCCGGGTGAACTGGTCGGGCGAGCCCGCCGACCAGGTGCTCGCAGCGGCGAACGCGGGTGCCCCGGCGGGCGTCTCCGCCAAGGGCCGTCCCGCCGCGCAGGACGTGCTCCGTGACCGGCTCCTGGCCGAGCTCCAGGAGAAGGACCCGGGCGTCGCCCTCACCCACCTGCAGAAGGCGATCGACGAGCGGCCGTCGCTGGCCCGCCACTGCGCCTCCATCGCCCGCGCGCTGGGCAGGGCCGCGGTCCGGGCCTACGGACCGGTGCAGGCGCAGTCCTTCTCCCGGCCGGTGTGCGACACGTCGTTCGCCACGGGGGTGGCCGCCGCGGGCAACTAGGTCCGCGAGCGTCTCCGCCCACCCCTCTCCCCCTCTCTCCCTCTCTCCCTCTCTCCCTGTTCCCCTTCCCCCTGCTCGACCTGTGGCGCGCGGGGCGCACGTACAGTGCGGTCCATGACCGATCCGAACGCCGCCGCGCGCCCCGTCCAGGCCGTCATCCTGGCCGGTGGCCAGGGCTCACGCCTGCGCCCGTACACCGACGACCGGCCCAAGCCGATGGTGGAGATCCCCGGCACGGGCACGCCGATCATCGGCCACCAGATCGCCTGGCTCGCCCAGGAGGGCGTGACCGACGTGGTCGTCAGCTGCGGCCACCTCGCCGAGGTGCTGGAGAAGTGGCTGGACACGGCCGACCTGCCGGTGCGGGTCACCACCGTCGTCGAGCCCGAGCCGCTCGGGCGGGGCGGCGGGCTCAAGTACGCGGCGGAGCGTCTGCCGCATCCCGACCGCCCCTGGTACGCCACCAACGGGGACATCTGGACCCGGTTCTCGCTGCGAGACATGGCGGACTTCCACGCCGGCCGGGGCGCCACGGCCACGCTGGCGCTCGCGCGGCCGCGGCTGCCGTGGGGGGCGGTCCGGACCGACGGGTTCGGGTACATCAGCGACTTCATCGAGGCGCCGCCGTCGACCCTCGAGATCAACGCGGGCGTCTACGTCTTCTCGCCCGAGTTCACGGAACTGCTGCCGGACCGGGGCGACCACGAGCGCAGCACGTTCCCGCAGCTGGCCCGTGAGCGGCGGCTGGCCGGGTTCTCCATTCCGCACGGTGCGTACTGGCGGGCCATCGACACGGCGAAGGACCTCACGGAGGCCGCCAAGGAACTCGCCGCGCTCAACGGCTGACGCGGCACGGCACCTGTCCCGCGCGCCGCACGATCCGGCGCCGATCCGCCCCCTCCCTTCCCAGGAGGGCTCAGCCGCC
>NZ_JACADT010000250.1:0-6710 GCF_013421635.1 Streptomyces sp. UH6
GGGCCCCGCGCGTCCGCACGGGCCTCACCCGAGCCGGGGCCTCACCCGAGCCGGGGCTCAGCGCCCCCGCAGCTCGCGGTACGTGGCGACCAGCGCCTTGGTGGACCCGTCCAGGCCCGGCACGTCCGCGCCCTCCGTGAGGGCCGGCTCCACGCGCTTGGCGAGGACCTTGCCCAGCTCGACGCCCCACTGGTCGAAGGAGTCGATGTCCCACACCGCGCCCTGCACGAACACCTTGTGCTCGTACAGCGCCACCAACTGCCCCAGCACGGACGGCGTGAGCGCCTCGGCGAGGATCGTGGTCGTCGGGTGGTTCCCCAGGAACGTGCGGTGCGGCACCAGTTCCTCGGCGACACCCTCCTCGCGCACCTCCTCCGGCGTCTTGCCGAAGGCCAGCGCCTGGGTCTGCGCGAAGAAGTTGGCCATCAACAGGTCGTGCTGCGCCTCGAGTTCGGGGCTCAGGCCGTCGACCGGACGGGCGAAGCCGATGAAGTCGGCGGGGATCAGCTTGGTGCCCTGGTGGATCAACTGGTAGTAGGCGTGCTGCCCGTTGGTGCCGGGCGTGCCCCAGACCACCGGTCCGGTCTGCCACTCCACCGGCCGGCCGTCGCGGGCCACGTACTTGCCGTTGGACTCCATGTCGAGCTGCTGGAGGTACGCCGTGAACTTCGACAGGTAGTGGCTGTAGGGCAGCACCGCGTGCGACTGGGCGTCGTGGAAGTTGTTGTACCAGATGCCCAGCAGGCCCAGCAGCAGCGGCGCGTTCTCCTCCGGCGGGGCGGTGCGGAAGTGCTCGTCGACCAGGTGGAAGCCGTCCAGCATCTCGCGGAAGCGGTCCGGACCGATGGCGATCATCAGGGAGAGGCCGATCGCCGAGTCGTAGGAGTAGCGGCCGCCGACCCAGTCCCAGAACGCGAACATGTTCTCGGTGTCGATGCCGAACTCGGCGACCTTGCCGGCGTTGGTGGACAGCGCCACGAAGTGCTTGGCCACCGCCTCCTGCCCGGCACCCAGCTGCCCGAGCAGCCACGCGCGCGCCGACTTCGCGTTGGTCACCGTCTCGATGGTGGTGAACGTCTTCGAGGCGACGATGAACAGCGTCTCCTCCGCGTCCAGTCCCTGCAGCGCCTCGTGCAGGTCGGCGCCGTCGACGTTGGAGACGAACCGGAAAGTCAGCGAGCGGTCGGTGTAGGCGCGCAGCACCTCGTAGGCCATCGCGGGGCCGAGGTCGGAGCCGCCGATGCCGATGTTGACGACGGTGCGGATCCGCCTGCCGGTGTGGCCGGTCCAGCCGCCGGAGCGGACCCGGTCGGCGAAGTCGGCCATCTTGTCCAGGACGGTGTGCACCGCCGGCACCACGTTCGCGCCGTCCACCTCGACCGAGGCGTCGCGCGGGGCGCGCAGCGCGGTGTGCAGGACGGCCCGGTCCTCGGTGATGTTGATCTTCTCGCCGCGGAACATGGCGTCCCGCAGACCGAAGACGTCGCGGGCGGCGGCCAGGTCGCGCAGCAGCCGCAGCGTCTCGTCGGTGACGAGGTGCTTGGAGTAGTCGATGTGGAGGTCGCCCACCCGCAGGGTGTACGCCGAGCCGCGGTCCGGCTCCGCGTCGAACAGCTCCCGCAACCGCACCTCGCCGAGCGCCTCGTGGTGCTTGGCCAGAGCGTTCCACTCCGGCAGCCGGTTGAGCCTCGGACGGCTCTCTGCGTTCATCGACTCTGCCCTCTTTCGTGCCTGCGAGCTTGCGTGCCTGCGAGCTGTCGTACCTGCGAGCTACCTGTGGATGTCGGGCCGCGTACCCGTGCGGCGGCCTCTGCCAACCTAGTTGATCGGTCCTGACATGGCGCGTTTGTCCACAGGCCGAAATCGCGGACGACGGACGGCGGATCACGCCCGGTTCAGATGGCTGCGGGCACGACGGAACGGCCGGACGCCCGTTCGGCGCCCGGCCGTTGACGTCCGGTCAGATCTCGCCGCGCAGCTTGGCCAGCGCCTCGGCGAGGATCGCCTCGCCGTCGGCGTCGCTGCGCCGCTCCCGCACGTAGGCGAGGTGGGTCTTGTACGGCTCGGTGCGCGGCGGGTCCGGCGGGTTGTCCCTGTCCTGCCCGGCCGGGAAGCCGCAGCGCGGACAGTCCCAGGTGTCGGGGACCTGTGCGTCACTCGCGAAACTCGGCTGGGTCTCGTGCCCGTTGGAGCACCAGAAGGAGATGCGCAGCCTGGGCGCGGACTCACCGCGCTCGGCCTCGCCCATCGGCCCCGCCCCGACCCGACTTCCTCGGATCGCGTTGCCACTTGCCACGGTCGTAACTCCCTGCGTGATGGTGCCGCGAAGCTGGTCGGCGCAGCGCTTCGCCGCGAGCGCCCTCAGTAGGCCCGGACAGTCTACGTAGGGCCCAACGCGCGTCCAGTGACCTCAGTTGCGGTTCCCGAACAGACGCAGGCCCCATGATAGGCCGCCTCCCAGGAGGCGCACCCGTCATGGGGCCTTGCGCGTGGAGTGGATCCGGATCGAAGCCGTCTTCCCTCAGCCTTTCGGCCGACGACGGTCGATCGGCGTCGATTTCCGGTCAGCTGGCGCCCGGGGTCTTCGTGATGATGGCGAGCACCACGATGGAGATGACCCACAGGATGCCGACGACCACGGTGATCCGGTCAAGGTTGCGCTCGGCGACCGAGGAGCCGCCGACGGACGACTGCATGCCGCCACCGAACATGTCGGAGAGGCCGCCGCCCTTGCCCTTGTGCATCAGCACCAGCAGCATCAGCAACGCGCTGAAGACGATCAGGGCGATCTGGAACCCCATAACCACAGCTGGACCAACTTCCTCGGATTCGGATGGGACGACGGGGGCCCGGCACCCCTGGCGACCTCACGCGTCTCGTGCGACACGCTGGTCAGGACACCGGACCCCGCAAGGGTACGACGAATCGTCCTCGCCGCCTACTCACTCCCGGTCGGCATCACCCACCGGGCACGCCCGGTCACTGGTCGCGGAACCGGACGATCTTCACGAACTCCTCGACGTCCAGCGAGGCACCGCCGATCAGGGCGCCGTCGATGTCCGGCTTGGACATGATCTCGGCGACGTTCCCGGACTTCACGGAGCCGCCGTACTGGATGCGGATCTTGTCGGCGACGTCCTGGGAGTACAGCTCGGCGAGCTTGCCGCGGATCGCCCCGCAGACCTCCTGGGCGTCGTCGGCGCCGCAGACCTGGCCGGTGCCGATGGCCCAGACCGGCTCGTAGGCGACGACGACGGTCTCGGCCTGCTCGGCCGGGACGTCCTTGAGGCCGCCCTCGACCTGGGCGAGCGTGTGCTCGACGTGGCGGCCGGCCTGGCGGACCTCGAGCTCCTCGCCGACGCACAGGATCGGCGTCAGCTCGTGCTTGAAGGCGGCCTTGACCTTGGCGTTGACGATCTCGTCGGTCTCGTTGTGGTACTGGCGGCGCTCGGAGTGGCCGACGGCCACGAAGGCGCACTTGAGCTTGGCCAGCATCGCGCCCGAGATCTCGCCGGTGTAGGCGCCGGAGTCGTGCGCGGACACGTCCTGGGCGCCGTACTTGACCTTGAGCTTGTCGCCGTCGACCAGCGTCTGCACGGAGCGCAGGTCCGTGAACGGCGGCAGCACGGCGACCTCGACGGCCTCGTAGTCCTTCTCCGCCAGGGCGAAGGCGAGCTTCTGGACGTGGGCGATGGCCTCGAGGTGGTTGAGGTTCATCTTCCAGTTGCCCGCCATCAGCGGCGTACGGGTGGTCATCGGGTCAGTCCTCCAGTGCGGCGAGGCCGGGGAGCGTCTTGCCCTCGAGGTATTCGAGGGAGGCGCCGCCGCCGGTCGAGATGTGGCCGAAAGCGTTCTCGTCGAAGCCAAGCGTACGGACCGCGGCGGCGGAGTCTCCGCCGCCCACCACGGTGAAGCCCTTGGACTCGGTGAGCGCCTGCGCGACGGCGCGGGTGCCCTGCGCGAAGTCGGGGTGTTCGAACACGCCCATGGGGCCGTTCCAGAAGACGGTGGCGGCGTCGGCGAGCTTCTCGGCGTAGAGCTCGCCGCTGCGCGGGCCGATGTCCATGCCCGCCTGGTCGGCCGGCATGGCGTCGGCGTCGACGGTGTCGGGGTTCGCGGGGGCCTTGGTCCTCAGGTCCGGGAACTGCGGGGTGACGAGCGCGTCGACCGGCAGCACGATCTCGACGCCGCTCTTCTCGGCGCGCTCCATGTACTCGGTGACGGTGACGAGCTGGTCCTCCTGCAGGAGGGAGGTGCCGACCTCGTAGCCCTTGGCCTTGAGGAAGGTGAAGGCCATGCCGCCTCCGATCAGGATGCGGTCGGCCTTGCCCAGCAGCCGGTCGATCACGGCGAGCTTGTCGGAGACCTTGGCGCCGCCGAGCACCACCGCGTAGGGGCGGGCGACCTCGTCGGTGAGCTTCTTGAGGACCGTGACCTCGGCGGCGATCAGGTAGCCGGCGTAGTGCGGCAGACGGGCCGGCAGGTCGTACACCGACGCGTGCTTGCGGTGCACCGCGCCGAAGCCGTCGCCGACGTACACGTCCGCGAGGGCGGCGAGTTCGTCGGCGAAGGCGCCGCGCTCGGCGTCGTCCTTGGAGGTCTCGCCCGCGTTGAACCGGAGGTTCTCGATCACGGCGACCTGGCCCGCCCGGAGGCCCTGGACCGTCTCCCGGGCGGCGGGGCCGACGGTGTCCTCGGCGAAGGCCACCGGTGCGTCCAGCAGCTCACCCAGCCGCTCGGCGGCCGGGCGCAGGGTGAAGGCGGGGTCCGGCGCGCCCTTGGGCCGGCCCAGGTGCGAGGCGACGACCACCTTGGCGCCGGCCTCGGCGAGCGCCTTCACGGTCGGCAGCACGGCCCGGATGCGCCCGTCGTCGGTGATCCGGCCTTCCGCGAGCGGCACGTTGAGGTCGGCGCGGACGAACACGCGCCTGCCGTCCACTCCCTCGGCGAGCAGTTCGTCGATCGTCTTCATGCAGGGACTCCTCGGTGACTGAGCTGAATCGACTGAGCAGAATCGACTGAGCTGATTCAGACATGGAGCAGGGCCCGGACGGCGCCTCGCTGCGCCGTCCAAGCCCTGCTCTCACATCGGTGGATCTATAGGTTATGGCTCGACTCAGAGCTGGTTGCCGACGAAGACCGTCAGGTCGACGAGACGGTGGGAGTAGCCCCACTCGTTGTCATACCAGCCGATCACCTTCACGGACTTGCCCTCCTGAACCATGGTCAGGGAGGAGTCGAACGTGCAGGAGGCCGGCGTGGAGACGATGTCGGAGGAGACGATCGGGTCCTCGGTGAAGACCACGATGCCCTTCAGGGGGCCCTCGGCGGCCTTCTGGAAGACCGCGTTGACCTCTTCCTTGGTGGTCTCGCGGGAGAGCTCCACGACCAGGTCGGTGACCGAGCCGGTGGGCACCGGGACGCGCATGGCCATGCCGTCCAGCTTGCCCTTGAGCTGCGGGAGGACCAGGGCGGTCGCCTTCGCCGCGCCCGTCGTGGTCGGAATGATGTTCACCGCCGCGGCCCGGGCCCGGCGCAGGTCCGAGTGCGGGAAGTCCAGGATGCGCTGGTCGTTGGTGTAGGCGTGCACCGTCGTCATCAGGCCCTTGACGATGCCGAAGTTCTCGTCGAGGACCTTCGCCATCGGCGCCACACAGTTGGTGGTGCACGAGGCGTTGGAGATGACGTGGTGCTTCTCCGGGTCGTACTGGTCCTGGTTGACGCCCATCACCACGGTGAGGTCCTCGCCCTTGGCGGGGGCGGAGATCAGCACCTTCTTGGCGCCGCCGGCGAGGTGCTGGGCGGCGGCCTCGCGCTTGGTGAAGATGCCGGTCGACTCGATGACGATGTCGACGCCGAGCTCGCCCCAGGGGATGTCCGCCGGGTTGCGCTCGGAGAGGACCTTGACGGTCTTCCCGCCGACCGTGATGGAGTCCTCGGTGTGGGTGACCTCCTCGGCCAGGCGGCCCAGGACGGTGTCGTACTTCAGCAGGTGTGCGGTGGTCGCGGTGTCACCAAGGTCGTTGACAGCCACGACTTCGACGTCCGCACCCTGGTCGAGCAGAGCCCGGAAGTAGTTGCGACCGATGCGGCCGAAGCCGTTGATGCCTACGCGGATCGTCACGAACCCATCTCCTTGTTGTGCGCCGGTACGGCAAAGCGGCCGCCCGGCGAGCTGCATGAGTTGTCCCCGACCGTCTCCGACCCTACCGCTCGCGCGGCCCGGAAGTGACATTGAGATGGCCCATACCCGGCAGGGCGCGGCTTACCCACCGGTAGCCGGACGGATCATGCTCTTCCGTGCGCCCACCTGCACAAATGACGAGGGGGGCGCGGTGTGGTTCCGCGCCCCCCAACAGCCTTTTGATCGAGCGTCAACCAGCCAGGTTGTCCGCCAGTTCCTCGGTCAGACCGGCGTCAGTGCCAGGGATTCCGAGGTCGGCCGCACGCTTGTCCGCCATCGCGAGCAGGCGGCGGATACGGCCGGCCACCGCGTCCTTGGTGAGCGGCGGGTCAGCGAGCGCTCCCAGCTCCTCCAGCGAGGCCTGCTTGTGCTCCATGCGCAGCCGGCCGGCCGCCGCGAGGTGCTCGGGCACCTCCTCGGCCAGGATCTCCAGCGCCCGCTGCACCCGGGCCCCCGCCGCCACCGCGGCACGGGCCGACCGGCGCAGGTTGGCGTCGTCGAAGTTGGCCAGCCGGTTGGCGGTGGC
>NZ_JACADT010000251.1:0-6694 GCF_013421635.1 Streptomyces sp. UH6
CCCGGCCGTCCCTCGCCTCGCCCGGCGCGTCCACCGCCCGCGGCGGCACCGCGTCCGCGGCGACGGGCACGATCAGCACGTCTCCCTGCCGGTACACAGAGCTCTCCCCTCGACTCCGCGCCGGGGCCGTCCCCCGGACACGTCTTCGACAGTAGGGGCCGCCACCGACAGCGCACCGTCGCCGAACGGCCCGCCGCCGTCACTGTCGGTGGCACTTGGTAGAACTGCTGACGGAACAGCATTCCGCTGTTCGAGCCGGGGAGTGTCAGGAGAAGCGCGATGACCGTCAATCACCACCTGGAAGAGCTGTACGGCCTGCCCGCCTTCTCCTTCCCGGCGGTGGGGGAGGCGCTGGAACTCCCCGAGCCGGAGACCGTCGCCTGGCGCATCGGGGTGGACGTGGACGAGCCGGAGGAGGAGTGGCTGGAAGCCTTCGCCCGGTTCACCGAGGCGGTGGACCTGTCGCGGGTGCGCGCCCTGATCGTCGGCTCGTGGCAGGACGCCTACGAGGAGTCGAGCAAGGAGATCGTCGAGGCGCTCGTCGCCGCGCGCGACCGGCTTCCCGCCCTGCGCGCCCTCTTCCTCGGGGACATGACGTACGAGGAGTCGGAGATCTCCTGGATAACGCAGTCGGACGTCACCCCGCTGCTCGCGAGCTTCCCCGGGCTGCGCTGGTTCGGTGTGCGCGGCGGCAGCGGGCTGGCCTTCCCGCCGGTGCGTCACGAACAGCTGGAGACGCTGGTGGTGGAGACCGGCGGCCTCGGCGCGGAGGTGGTGCGCGGCGTGGCGGCCTGCGACTTCCCGGCGCTCGAGCACCTGGACCTGTGGCTGGGCTCCGACTGGTACGGAGGTGACGCCGAGCCCGCCGACCTCCAGCCGATCCTGGACGGCACCCGGCTGCCCTCGCTGCGGTACCTGGCGCTGCGCAACAGCGTCGTCCAGGACCGGATCGCCGAGGCGCTGGCGGGCGCCCCCGTCGTGGCCCGGCTGGAGGTGCTCGACCTGTCCATGGGCACCCTGTCCGACGAGGGCGCCGCCGCCCTGCTGGCGGGCCAGCCGCTCACCCACCTGCGGAAGCTGGACCTGCACCACCACTTCGTGGGCGAGGAACTCCGGACCCGTCTCAGGGAGACCCTCGAGCCGGCCGGTGTGGAACTCGACCTGGAGGAGGGCGGCGCCGAGTCCGACGAGGACGAGGACGGCGTCCGCCGCTACATCGCGGTGGCCGAATGAGCCCGGTCGTCGACCCGCGCTCCGGCCACCTGAGCCGCTTCCACGGCATGCCGGTGTTCACGCTCCCCGCCCCCGGGCAGGGCGACGGCCCCTTCCCCGCCGCGTCCACCGTGGCCTGGCGGGTGGCCGGTGAGGCGTGGGACGGAGCCTTCACACCCGTCTGGCGGAGGTTCCTCGACGAGGTGGCGGTGGAGGAGGTCACCGCCCTGGTGATCGGCGCCTGGTGGGACGACGACCACACCACCGGCATCGCCCCCACCGTCGGCCGCCTGATCGAGGAGCGGCACCGGTTCCCCGCCCTGCGCGCCCTCCAGCTCGCCGACGTGGTGGGCGAGGAGTCGGAGATCTCCTGGATCCGGCTCTGCGACCTCACACCGCTGCTCCACGCCTTCCCGAGGCTGGAGAAGCTGGGCGTGCGCGGCGGGGACGACCTGGATCTCGAGCCGCTGCGCCACGAGGCGCTGCGGGAACTGCGCATCGAGTCGGGGAACCTGCCGCGCCGGCCCGTCCAGGGGCTCGGCGGTTGCGAGCTGCCCGCGCTGGAGCACCTCGACATCTGGCTGGGTGCCGAGGAGTACGGCGCGGACACGACCGTGGAGGACCTGCTGCCACTCCTGCACCCGGGGGGCCGCCTGCCCGCGCTGCGCCACCTCGGCCTGGCGAACAGCGAGATCCAGGACGGGATCGCGGCCGCCGTCGCCGGGGCGCCCGTGGTGCCGCAACTGGAGTCGCTCGACCTGTCGATGGGCACGCTGGGCGACGAGGGCGGCTCCGCTCTCCTGGCCGGGCAACCGCTCACCCATCTGCGGACCCTGGACCTCCGCCACCACTACTTCAGCGATCCGATGGCCGCGAGGATGCGCCTCGCCCTGGAGCCCTACGGCGTGCGGCTGCTGATGAGCCGTGTACCCGTCTTCACCGGGCACTCGCGGTATGTCGCCGTCTCGGAGTGACCAGGTGACCCGCTTCGCGGTGGTCGGCAACCCGGAGAACCGGCGGGTGGCCCTCTTCTCGGCCGCCGTGCGCGCCGCCGGACTGCCCGGGCCGCGGGTGGTGCCGTGGCTGGACGTCCTGCGCGACGGCGGGGCGCGGTTCGGTGACGACGAGACCGTCCGGGTCGACTCGCCGGGGGAGAACCCGGACGTCGACCGGCTGCTGCGGGACGTCACCGACCCCGCCCGGGTGGAGGGATCCGCGCGCTGGTACGGGCGGTTCACCGCCGCCGCCCGCACGCTGACCGGAGGCCGCAGGCTCGACGACGCGGACGAACTCGCCGTCCTCTTCGACAAGCGCCGCTGCCACGCGGTCCTGCGCGAGGCCGGCGTTCCGGTGCCCGCGTCGCCGACCTCCGGTCCGGACGCGGCGCCGGTGCGCGGCTGGGAGGACGTGCGCGCCCTGATGCGCGAGCACCGCCTGCCCCGGGTCTTCCTCAAGCTCGCCCACGGCTCCTCCGCCTCCGGGGTGCTGGCGATCGAGACGGCCTCCGGCGGCCGGATCCGCGCCACCACCTCGGTGGAGCGGGCGGACGACGGGCGGCTGTTCAACTCCCTGCGGCTGCGGCGCCACCACGACGAGCGGGAGATCGCCGCCGTGGTCGACGCGCTGGCCCCCGACGGACTGCACCTCGAACGCTGGGTGCCCAAGGCGGCCGTCGGCGGCCGGACCTGCGACCTGAGGGTGGTCGTCGTCGCCGGACGGGCCACCCACGCCGTGGCCCGCACCAGCCGGTCGCCCATGACCAACCTCCACCTCGGCGGGGAGCGCGGCGACCTGGCCGCGGTCCGCGCCGCCGTCGATACCGCCGGCGGAGACTGGGCCGGCCTGCTCGCCGTCTGCGAGCGGGCCGCCGCCTGCTTCCCGCGCACCCTGTGTGTGGGCGTCGACCTGCTGCCGGCCGTCGGCTGGCGCCGGTTCGCCGTCGGCGAGGTCAACGCCTTCGGCGACCTGCTGCCCCGGCTCACCGGGCTGCCCGGCAGCGGTTCCGAGGGCCTGGACACCTACGCCGCCCAGGTGCGCGCGGTCCTGCGCACCGACCCCGCCCCCGTACCCCCGCACAGCCCGAGGAAGCTCCGCCATGCCCCCACGGATCCCACCGTCGCCTCAGCCGGCACAGTCCCCGCAGGCCCCGCTGCCTCCCCGGTCCCCGCGGCCTCCCCGGACCCCGCAGGACCCGCCGGCCGTGCCTGAGCCGGACATGAACGAGGTGGTCGGCAGTCACGACCTGCTGATGGTCACCCTGGACACCCTCCGGTACGACGTGGCCGTCGAACTGGCCGAGGCCGGGCGCATCCCGAACCTCGCGCGCCACCTCCCCGGCGGGCGGTGGGAGGAGCGGCACGCGCCCGGGAGCTTCACCTACGCCTCCCACCAGGCGATCTTCGCCGGCTTCCTCCCCACGCCGGCCCGGCCCGGGCCGCACCCGCGCCTGTTCGCCGCCCGGTTCGCGGGCAGCGAGACCACGGCCCCGCGCACCTTCGTGTACGACACGCCCGACCTGGTCTCCGGGCTGGCCGCGGCCGGCTACCACACGGTGTGCGTGGGCGGGGTCGGCTTCTTCAACCGGCAGGGCCCGCTGGGCTCCGTGCTGCCGGGACTCTTCGCCGAGTCGCACTGGGAGCCGGAGTTCGGGGTGCCCTCACCGACCTCGTTCGAGGCCCAGGTGGCCTGCGCCGAGAAGGCGGTGGCCCGGCTGCCGCGGGAGCGGCGGCTCTTCCTCTTCCTCAACGTCTCGGCGCTGCACCAGCCCAACTGGTTCCACCTGCCCGGAGCCACCCCCGAGGACGGGGACACCCGGGCCAGCCACGCGGCCGCCCTGGAGTACGTCGACCGGCACATCGGCCGGCTCCTCGACGCCATGAGCAGCCGCCGCCGCTGCTTCGCCGTCGTCTGTTCCGACCACGGCACGGCCTACGGGGACGACGGCTGGACGGGCCACCGCCTCGGCCACCCCGTGGTGTGGACCGTCCCCTACGCCCACTTCTTCCTCGACCACGACGAGGCCCGATGAACGCCCCCGCCCCCGCCCCCGCCCCCGCGGACACCGCCGGCACTCCCGACGCCGCCCGCCCGTACAGCCAGTACGTCTACGCCTATCCGCACAAGACGGCCTACCGGCGCCTGACGCCCCGGCCCTCGCTGCGGGAGCTGTGGGCGGGGGAGCCCAAGGACGCCCTCTCGCTGTACCTGCACATCCCGTTCTGCGAGGTCCGCTGCGGCTTCTGCAACCTGTTCACCCGGATCGGCGCACCCGACGGGCTCACCGGCGCCTACCTGGACGCCCTGGACCGGCAGGCCACCGCCGTGCGCGAGGCGCTCGGCGACGGGGAGCCGGTGCGGTTCGCCACCGCCGCGTTCGGCGGCGGCACGCCCACCTTCCTGACCGCCCCCGAACTGGAGCGGCTCTGCGACATCGCCGAACGCCGCGCCGGCGTCGACCTGCGGGCCGTCCCGCTCTCCGTGGAGGCATCCCCGGCCACCGCCACGGCCGACCGGCTCGCCGTGCTCGCCGACCGCGGTGCCACCCGGCTCAGTCTGGGGGTGCAGAGCTTCGTCGACTCCGAGGCGCGCGCCGCCGTCCGGCCCCAGCGGCGGGCCGACGTCGAGGCGGCGCTCGGGCGGATCCGCGAGGCCCGGATACCCGTCCTCAACATCGATCTCATCTACGGCATCGACGGCCAGACCGCACGGACCTGGACCGAGTCGCTGGACGCCGCGCTCGCCTGGGACCCCGAGGAGATCTACCTCTACCCCCTCTACGTCCGCCCGCTGACCGGTCTGGGACGGCTCGGCGCCGACGCGGACGCCGCCTGGGACCGCCAGCGCCTCGCGCTCTACCGCCAGGGCCGTGACCACCTGCGGGACCGCGGCTACGAGCAGCGGTCGATGCGCATGTTCCGCCGCGCCGACGCGCCCGTGACGGGCGAGGAGGACTACGCCTGCCAGACGGACGGCATGATCGGTCTGGGCTGCGGAGCCCGGTCCTACACCCGCGGCCTGCACTACTCGTTCGACTACGCCGTCGACATGCGGCAGATCCGCGCGATCGTCGACGACTACACCGCCCGCCCCGCCGAGGACTTCGGGTACGCCGAGTACGGCAGGGTGATCGACGCCGGCGAGGCACGCCGCCGTCACCTGCTCCAGTCGCTGCTCCAGGCCGACGGGATGGAGCGGGCCGACTACGCCGCCCGTTTCGGCTCCGGCCCCGAGGCGGACTTCCCGGCCGAGCTGGCGCGGTTCGCCGAGCGGGGCTGGCTGGACGGCTCGGCGCCCGACGGGCTGCTGCGGCTCTCCGAGGAAGGGCTCGCCCACTCGGACGCACTGGGACCCGAACTGTTCTCACCGGCCGTCCGCGCCGCGATGGCCGCCTACGACGTGAAATGAGCGGCCGCCGATGGACCTGACACTCCTCTACCGGGGCCCGCTCGCCTCCTGCGACTACGACTGCCCCTACTGCCCCTTCGCCAAGCGGCGCGACACCCCGGAGCAACTGCGCGCCGACCGGGCGGCGCTGGAGCGGTTCGCCGACTGGGCGGCCACCCGGACCGAGGACACGCTGTCGGTCCTCCTCACCCCCTGGGGCGAAGGCCTGGTGCGCTCCTGGTACCGCCGCGCCATGGTCCGGCTGTCCCGGCTGCCGCACGTCCGCCGCGTCGCCATCCAGACCAACCTCAGCTGCCGCACCGACTGGCTGGCCGAGGCGGACCTGGACACCCTCGCCCTGTGGTGCACCTACCACCCCGGCCAGACCCCCTACGACCGCTTCCTGGCCAAGACGCACGACCTGGCGGCCCGCGGGGTGCGCTTCAGCGTGGGCGTGGTGGGCCTTCCGGAGCACCTGGAGCACGCCCGGCGGCTGCGCGCGGACCTCCCCGAACGGGTGTACCTGTGGGTCAACGCGGCCGAGGGACACACCTATACGGACGCCGAGGCCGAACCGTGGACGGCGCTCGACCCGCTCTTCCCGTACAGCCGCCACCCGCACCGCAGCGGGGGCCTGCCCTGCCGGACGGGGCAGTCGGTGGTCTCCGTGGACGGCGACGGGATGGTCCGCCGCTGCCACTTCGTCCGTGCGGAACTGGGCAACCTGTACGACGATTCCTTCCGTGCGGCTCTGCGGCCCCGTACCTGCCCGCTCGCGGTCTGCGACTGTCACATCGGCTACGTCCACCTGGAGACACTGCCGCTGTACGACGTCTTCGCGGGCGGGGTCCTGGAGCGGATTCCCGCCGATGCCCCGTCACCACGCGTGCCGCAGGCCCTCGGAACACCACGGCGCTATTGACGCGTGCATGACGGATCGGCTGGAGTGGTGCGCGCCACGCACGACATCGGCGGCCCCAGGGCCCGCTCCGGCGATCTGGAGGAACTGTGACCACACCAACGGCGCACCGGACCCGCACGGCGTTGTTCAGACGCACCGCCGTCCCCGCCCTGGGCGCGCTGCTGGCGGCCGCCCTGA
>NZ_JACADT010000252.1:0-6692 GCF_013421635.1 Streptomyces sp. UH6
GCGGGGCGGAGGACACCGCGGGAAAGGCGGGGGACACCGCGGGAAAGGCGGGGGACGGGACGGCGCAGGAGACGGAGCGACGGGCGGCGGAAGGCCGGACAGCGGTGACAGCGGTGGGCGCCGCGTTCTCCACGGGGGCCTCCACGAGGCCGAAGTGCGTGTTCATGGACCCACCTTGCGCCCTCCCGCCGAACTCCGCCGGAGCCTGTGG
This sequence comes from Streptomyces sp. UH6, assembly GCF_013421635.1. Lineage (NCBI taxonomy): Bacteria > Bacillati > Actinomycetota > Actinomycetes > Kitasatosporales > Streptomycetaceae > Streptomyces > Streptomyces sp. UH6. The sequence goes on from NZ_JACADT010000252.1 coordinate 212, forward strand.
ACGACCCGCGGAGAGCCGCGGACGGCCCGTGGACAACCCGCCCGCACCGTTGTCCACAGGTCACCCGTGCGGGTTACGGCAGCGCGAAGCCCGGGTCCTGGCCGCCCAGCGCGTGGGCGCAGGAGCAGGTCCGCTGGTCCGCCGCGGGCAGGGCCGCCACCGCGTCGAAGAGGACGTCCCGCAGCCGGTCCACATTGGCGCCGAAGACCCGGAGCACCTCCTCGTGGGAGACCCCCTCGCCGGTCTCCGCGCCCGCGTCGAGGTCGGTGACCAGGTTCAGCGACGTGTAGCAGAGCTCCAGTTCACGGGCGAGCGCCGCCTCCGGATGCCCGGTCATGCCGACCACCGCCCAGCCCTGCGCGGCGTGCCAGCGGGACTCGGCGCGGGTGGAGAAGCGAGGTCCCTCGACCACGACCAGCGTGCCGCCGTCCACCGCCTCCCAGTCCCGGCCGCGCGCGGCCTTGAGGGCCACCGCCCGCCCGGCGGGGCAGTACGGGTCGGCCAGCGAGACGTGGACCACCTGCGGGACGGTGCCGTCGGGCAGGGGCAGTCCGTCGAAGTAGCTGTTGTGCCGCGCCTTGGTGCGGTCCACCAGCTGGTCGGGGACGAGCAGGGTGCCGGGACCGTACTCCGGCCGCAGGCCGCCGACCGCGCAGGGGCCGAGGACCTGCCGGACGCCCACCGACCGCAGTGCCCAGAGGTTGGCCCGGTAGTTGATCCGGTGCGGTGGCAGATGGTGTCCGCGCCCGTGCCGCGGCAGGAACGCGACCCTGCGGCCCGCGACGTGGCCCACGAACAAGGAGTCGCTGGGCGGCCCGTAGGGGGTCTCGACCGGGACCTCGGTCACGTCGTCGAGGAACGAGTAGAAGCCTGACCCGCCGATCACACCGATCTCGGCGCTCACCGTGTTGACCATGCCGGAACCATAGGCCCTCCGGCACGGCCGCGGACATGGCACGGCACGCCGAAGGCCCCGCCGTGCCCTCCGTGGACGGAGGACGCGCGGGGCCTGCGAAGCGGGTGGGTCAGGCGGCCGAGCTGCTGCTCGACGAGGCCGCCGGGGTCGAGGCGGCCGGCGCCGCGGTCGTCGAGGAGGACGAACCGGAGCCCGACGACGACGAGCTGGACGACGAGCCCGAGGACGACGTGGACGACGACGAACCGGACTTCGCCGCGGGCGAGCTGCTCGACGACGAGCCGCGGCTGTCGTTGCGGTAGAAGCCGGAGCCCTTGAAGACGATGCCGACGGCCGAGAACACCTTCTTCAGGCGGCCCTGGCAGTTGGGGCACTCGGTCAGGGCGTCGTCGGTGAACTTCTGCACCGCCTCGAGGCCCTCGCCGCACTCGGTGCACTGGTACTGGTAGGTCGGCACTGTCTTCCTCCTGGCACTCTGACTCGATGAGTGCTAACGACGATCCATCTTGACGCATTCCTGGCCGACAGTCCACTGCCGTACCCCCTCCGGTGACCCATGCCACTGGCACCGGACGTCAGCGGGCCGCCCCGGAGGTGCCCAGCCAGCCGGCCAGCTTGCCGCCCCGGGCCACCGCCCGCAGCCGGCGCTCGGTGGCGTCCTGCACCTGGTCGGTGGCCACCACCAGCAGCTCGTCGCCCCGCTGGAGCACGGTCGACGGAGACGGCACGAAGGAGGCGTCGTTCCTGACCACCAGGGTCACCGAGGAGCCCTCCGGCAGCCGCAGCTCGCCCACCTCGACGCCGTGCATCCGGGAATCCCTGTCCACGGTCAGCGACAGCAGATGCCCGCGCAGCCGCTCCAGCGGCGCCGACTCGATGCCCAGGTCGGCCGCCTCGCTGTCGTCGCCCAGCCGCAGCTTCCGGGCCAGCCAGGGCAGCGTCGGCCCCTGGATCAGGGTGTAGACCACGACCAGCACGAAGACGATGTTGAAGATGCGGCGGCTCCCCTCCACCCCGCTCACCATCGGAATGGTCGCCAGGATGATCGGCACCGCGCCGCGCAGACCGGCCCACGACATCAGGGTCTGCTGCCGCCAGGGCGTCCGGAACGGCGTCAGGCAGGCGAAGACGCTCAGCGGCCGCGCCACCATCGTCAGGACCAGGCCGATCACCAGCGCGGGAAAGATGTCGTCGCCCAGCTCGCGCGGGTTGACCAGCAGGCCGAGCAGCACGAACATGCCGATCTGCGCGATCCAGCCGAGCCCGTCGGCGAACCCGCGGGTGGCCGGATGGTGCGGCAGCCGGGCGTTGCCCAGCACCATCGAGGCCAGGTAGACGGCGAGGAACCCGCTGCCGTGCGCGATCGCGCCGGCCGCGTAGGCCGTCACCGCCATCGCCATCACGGCGATCGGGTAGAGGCCGGAGGCGGGCAGCGCCACCCGGCGCAGTCCCCAGGCGCCCAGCCAGCCGACCGCGAGGCCCACCGCCGCGCCGATCGCCAGCTCCATCGCCATCTCGGCGAGCAGCAGGTACCAGTGTTCGACCGGGCCGGCCGTGGAGAAGGAGACGACCAGGATGACCACCGGGGCGTCGTTGAACCCCGACTCGGCCTCCAGCGTGCCGGTGATGCGGGACGGCAGGGGGATCCGGCGCAGCACCGAGAAGACCGCCGCCGCGTCGGTGGAGGAGACCACCGCGCCCACGATCAGCGCCTGCCGCCACTCCAGCCCGGCCAGGTAGTGCGCCCCGGCGGCGGTCACCGCGACGCTCACCGCGACACCGGCCGAGGCCAGCACGGAGGCGGACGGCAGCACCGGCTTGATCTGGCTCCACTTGGTGCCGAGTCCGCCCTCGGCGAGGATCACGACCAGGGCGGCGTAGCCGATGACCTGGGTCAGCGCGGCGTTGTCGAACTCGATGCCCGCGATCCCGTCGGAGCCCAGCGCGATGCCGATCCCGAGATAGATCAGGAGGCTGGGCAGTCCACTGCGCGAGGACACCCGCACGGCGGCCACCGCCACCAGGAGGACGAGCGAGGCGCCGAGCAGAAGCTGGTTGAGGTGGTCGACAGTCAGTGGCGGCCTTCCCTTCCTCCGAAGTGCTGCGGACGAGGTGTTGCGGACGAGATGGTGCGGGCGTGGTGCTGAGAACGAGGTACTGCGGACGAAGGGCAGCGAACCGGTCCCGCGGACGAGACGCCGAGAACGAGACGCCGAGAACGAGGTGCCGAACGAGGCGCCGAGAACGAGGTGCCGTGAACGGGCCCGCCTTCGTCAAGTCTTTCGTTACCTTACCTAACTCTTGACGCTTTCTTGACGCGGTTCTTGTACTTCGCGGCACTCCGCCGACCTCGGCCGGGCACCGCACCGGGACGAAGCGGACACCTGCTCGCGTGATGCCACGGCTTCACAGACGCCGCGTCAAGCCGCCGCGCCCCGTACGCCTATCGTTGCTCCAGCGCGACGACGGGCTACGCCGCCGCGCCAGAACTGACCACCGCCCGCCCCGCCGCTCGCGTGAGGACAGCAAGGACAGCGATGCCCCCCAACACCACCGCCTCTTCCGGTCAGCAGCCCGGCAAGTCCGGCAGGAAGAAGGGGCGCAAAGCCCGACTCCTGGTCCTTCTCGTCGTCCTGGCGCTCATAGGCGGCCTGGTCTACGGCGGGTACTGGACGGTCAGCACCGTCCGTGCCTCGTTTCCGCAGACCAGCGGGTCGCTGACCCTCAAGGGCCTGTCCGGCCCGGTGGAGGTCCGGCGCGACGCCCAGGGCGTGCCGCACGTCTACGCCGACTCCGAGGAAGACCTGTTCATGGCGCAGGGCTTCGTCCAGGCGCAGGACCGGTTCTACGAGATGGACGTGCGCCGCCACCTGACCGCGGGCCGGCTCTCGGAGATGTTCGGCGAGAGCCAGGTCTCGACCGACGAGTTCCTGCGCACGCTCGGCTGGCGCCGGGTCGCGCAGCAGGAGTACGACAAGAAGCTGTCGGCCCCGACCAAGAAGTACCTCCAGGCGTATACCAAGGGCGTCAACGCCTACCTGGACGGCAAGGAGGCCGACGAGCTCTCCCTCGAGTACGCGGCGCTGGCCCTCACCGGCGACTACACGCCCGAGGCGTGGACCCCGGTGGACTCGGTGGCCTGGCTGAAGGCGATGGCCTGGGACCTGCGCGGCAACATGCAGGACGAGATCGACCGCTCGCTGTTGACCAGCCGACTGGACGCCGACCAGATCGCCGACCTGTACCCCGGCTATCCGTTCGCGCGGAACAAGACGATCGTCCAGGAGGGCGCCTACTCCGAGCTCACCGGCACCTGGGACCAGAAGGCGACGCCGGCCCCGCAGGGACAGGACGGCACCGCCGCCGGCCTGCCGGGCGTCGCGGCCGGGGACACGGCGGGCCTGCAGAGCCAGCTCGCCGGGCTCTACGGCGCGCTCGACGACCTGCCCACCGCCGTCGGCGTCAACGGCAACGGCATCGGCTCCAACTCCTGGGTGATCGCCGGCGAGCACACGGTGAGCGGCGCCCCGCTGCTGGCCAACGACCCGCACCTGTCGCCCGCGCTGCCCTCGGTCTGGTACCAGATGGGCCTGCACTGCCGCACCGTCTCCGACACCTGCCGCTACGACGTCTCCGGCTACACCTTCTCCGGCATGCCCGGCGTGATCATCGGCCACAACCAGACCATCGCCTGGGGCTTCACCAACTCGGGTGTGGACGTCGTCGACCTCTACCTGCAGAAGGTCACCCCGGAGGGTTACCAGTACGACGGGAAGACGGTCCCCTTCACCACCCGTGAGGAGACCATCAAGGTCGCCGGCGGGCAGAGCAAGAAGATCGTCGTACGGGAGACCAACAACGGCCCGCTGCTCTCCGACCGCAACGGCGAGCTGGTCCAGGTCGGCAAGAAGGCGGGCGTCGACGCCGCGGCCCCCGACCGGGGCGACGGCTACGGCGTCTCGCTGCGCTGGACCGCGCTCGACCCCGGCACCAGCATGGACGCCGTCTTCGCCATGAACACGGCGCAGAACTGGAAGGAGTTCCGGGCGGCCGCCGAGCTGTTCGAGGTGCCCTCCCAGAACCTGGTCTACGCCGACAAGAAGAACATCGGCTACCAGCTGCCGGGCCGCATCCCGATCCGCGCCGAGGGCCACGACGGCTCGCTGCCGGCGCCCGGCTGGGACTCCGGCTCCCGCTGGACCGGCTGGATCGACCAGGACGAGCTGCCCTACGAGTACAACCCGAAGCGCGGCTACATCGTCACCGCCAACCAGGCCGTCGTCGACGAGAAGGAGTACCCCTACCTGCTCACCGGCGACTGGTCCTACGGCGCGCGCAGCCAGCGGATCAACGACCTGGTCAAGGCGAAGATCGACGGCGGCGGGAAGATCTCGACCGAGGACATGCGCGAGATGCAGACGGACAGCAGCAGCGAGATCGCCAAGCTGCTGGTGCCCGAGCTGCTGAAGATCGACCCCGAGGACGAGGACGTCCGCGACGCGCAGGAACTGCTGGAGCACTGGGACCGCACCCAGACCCCGGACTCCGCGGCGGCCGCCTACTTCAACGCGGTGTGGCGCAACCTGCTGAAGCTGGCGTTCGGCAACAAGCTGCCGAAGGAGCTGCGGGTCGAGGGCCAGTGCCTGTGGGTCGAGCCGGTGAACACCACCGGACCGGCCGACGAGGCCGACAAGGTCCGCGAGTGCGGTCAGCGCAGCGCCACGCAGGCCCAGCCGGACGGCGGCGACCGGTGGTTCGAGGTCGTGCGCAAGCTGATGGAGGAGCCGGACAGCGAGTGGTGGACCACCGGCGAGACGGCCAGCGGCCGCCCCTCGGCGGACAACCGGGACGAGCTGCTGCGCCGCGCCATGATCGACGCGCGCTGGGAGCTGACCGCCAAGCTCGGCAAGAACATGGACACCTGGAGCTGGGGCCGGCTGCACACGCTGTACCTGAAGAACCAGACCATGGGCACGGCCGGTCCGGGCTTCCTCCAGCACATGCTCAACCGCGGTCCCTGGGAGCTGGGCGGCGGCGAGTCCACGGTCGACGCGACCGGATGGAACGCGGCCGGCGGGTACGGGGTGGTCTGGGTGCCGTCCATGCGGATGGTCGTGAACCTGGGCGACCTCGACAAGTCGAAGTGGATCAACCTCACGGGCGCCTCCGGGCACGCGTACAGCTCGCACTACGTGGACCAGACGGACGCGTGGGCGAACGGTGAGCTGTACGAGTGGCCGTTCTCCGCGGCCGCCGTGAAGAAGGCCACGCAGGAGACGCTCACGCTGAACCCGTAGCGGTCCGCGCGCATCGCCCCCACGGGGCGGGTCCCCCACCGGGGGGCCCGCCCCGTCGCCGTTCCGCGGCGGGGTCAGCCGAAGGGGTGGAGGCCCGAAGGGGTCGCCGCCGCGGTGACCGGGCGGTCGTGGGGCTCGGTGGGGACCGTGTCGCGGAGTTCGGTGTCGTACAGCAGGACGACCAGCGCCGGCGTCGCGCCCGCCGCGGCGAGGCGGGCGAGGACCCGGTCGTAGGACCCGCCGCCCCGCCCCAGCCGCATCCCGCGCC
>NZ_JACADT010000253.1:0-6687 GCF_013421635.1 Streptomyces sp. UH6
CCGGGGCTGTCCGTGATCGCCGAACTCAAGCCGCGCAGCCCGCTCAAGGGCCCGCTGACCGACGACTACCGCCCCGAGGAGCTCGCCCGCCGTTACGCGGCGGGCGGCGCCGCCGCGCTGTCGGTCCTCGCGCACACCGAGGGCTTCGGGGGCCGTCCCGAGGACCTCGCGACCGTCCGGGCCGCCGTCGGCCTGCCGATCATGCGCAAGGACTTCATCGTCGACGAGTACCAGATCGCCGAGGCGCGGGCGTTCGGCGCGGACGCGGTCCTCCTGGTCGTCGCCGCCCTGACGTCCGAGAGGCTGTCCGCGCTCCACGCGTACGCCCTCGGTCTCGGGCTGCACACGCTGGTCGAGGTGCACAGCGTGGAGGAGGCGCGCACCGCGCTGCTCCTCGACGCGCCCAACATCGGCGTCAACCACCGCGATCTGCGGGACTTCCGCCTCGACCTCGGGCTCACCGCCCGGCTCCGTGCCGTGGTGCCGGACGACCGCGTCCTGATCGCCGAGAGCGGCGTGCGGGGCCCGGCCGACGCCCGCAGGCTCCACACCGACGGCGCGGACGCGGTGCTGGTGGGCGAGACGCTCATGCGCTCCGCGGACCCGGCGGCCGAGGTGGCCGCCCTCATCCAGGAAAGGTCATGACAGCCGTGACGACAGGAGGCTCCTTCCACCCCGACCCGGCGGGTCAGGTCCCGAGCGCCGAGGGCTACTTCGGCGCCTTCGGCGGCAAGTTCATCCCGGAGGCGCTGGTCGCCGCCGTGGACGAGGTCGCCGTGGAGTACGAGAAGGCGAAGGGCGATCCGGCCTTCGCGGCCCAGCTGGACGACCTGCTGGTGAACTACACGGGCCGGCCGAGCGCGCTGACGGAGGTGCCGCGGTTCGCCGAGCACGCGGGCGGCGCCCGGGTCTTCCTCAAGCGCGAGGACCTGAACCACACCGGCTCGCACAAGATCAACAACGTGCTGGGCCAGGCCCTGCTGACCCGGCGGATGGGCAAGAGCCGGGTCATCGCGGAGACCGGCGCGGGTCAGCACGGCGTGGCCACCGCCACCGCCTGCGCGCTGTTCGGCCTGGACTGCACCATCTACATGGGGGAGATCGACACCGAGCGCCAGGCGCTGAACGTGGCGCGGATGCGGATGCTGGGCGCCGAGGTGGTCCCGGTGAAGTCGGGCAGCCGCACCCTCAAGGACGCCATCAACGAGGCGTTCCGCGACTGGGTCGCCAACGTCGACAGCACGCACTACCTGTTCGGCACGGTGGCCGGCCCGCACCCCTTCCCGGCCATGGTGCGCGACTTCCACCGGGTGATCGGCGTCGAGGCGCGCCGGCAGATCCTGGCGCGCGCCGGACGGCTGCCGGACGCCGTGGTGGCGTGCGTCGGCGGCGGGTCGAACGCCATCGGCCTCTTCCACGCCTTCATACCGGACCGCGGGGTGCGCCTGGTGGGCTGCGAGCCGGGCGGACGCGGCGTGCCGACCGGAGAGCACGCGGCGACGCTCACCGCGGGCGAGCCGGGCATCCTGCACGGGTCGCGGTCGTACGTGCTCCAGGACGAGGAAGGACAGATCACCGAGCCGTACTCCATCTCCGCCGGCCTCGACTACCCCGGCATCGGCCCGGAGCACTCCTACCTGAAGGACTCCGGACGCGGCGAGTACCGGGCCGTGACGGACGACGAGGCGATGCTGGCGCTGCGGCTGCTGTCGCGCACGGAGGGGATCATCCCGGCGATCGAGTCGGCCCACGCGCTGGCGGGGGCCCTGGAGGTGGGCCGCGAACTCGGCCCCGAGGGCCTGCTGATCGTCAACCTGTCCGGCCGCGGCGACAAGGACATGGACACCGCCGCCCGCTGGTTCGGGCTGTACGACGAGAGGGAGGGGAACGGCTGAGCGGAGTCTCCCCGGCCGCCGAGGCCGCCGGGGCCGCCGATCGATGGCCTGCGAACCGTTCGTCCCGGTTCGCGGGCCATCCGTGGTACGGCCGGTGGGATTCGAACCCACATGGACTTCCGTCCACAACATCCTAAGTGTTGCGCGTCTGCCATTCCGCCACGGCCGCGGGGCGGTGCCCGGCCATCGTACTCGGCGTCAGAGGGTCGCCGTGGTGCCCCGGGAGAGGACGCCGGTGTCGAAGCGCTGCGCCATCCGGCGGTAGCCCGCGTCGTTGAGGTGCAGGTGGTCGCCGGAGTCGAGGTGCCCGGCGAGGCGGCGCGGGGCGTAGGGATCGCGCAGGGCCGCGTCGAGGTCGAGCACCGCGTCGAAGATCTCGCCGCGGCGGATCTCGGTGTTGACCGCCTGCCGGGCGCTCTCGCGGACGGCGTCGTACCCCGTGTGGCCCCCGAACGGCATCAGCGTCGCCCCGACGACCGGGACGCCCCGCGCGTGGGCGCGGGAGACCAGCGCGCGCAGGCCGGCGGTGACGGCGGCGGGGTCGGGCGTGCCGTCGGGGTCGCGGAGGATGTCGTTGATGCCGAGGACCACGACGACCGCCTTGGTGTTGGGCCGCGACAGCGCGTCCCGCTCGAAGCGGTTCAGGCCGCTGGGGCTGTCGGCCGGGCGGCCGAGGCCGTCGGTGAGGAGCTGGTTGCCGCTGATGCCCGCGTTGGCGACGCCGTGGCGGAAGTCCAGACGCTCGGCCAGCACGTCGGTCCAGCGGGCGTTCTGGCCCGTCGTGGAGGTGATGCCGTCGGTGAGGGAGTCGCCGATGACCACCACGGTGCCCCGGGCGTCCTTGCTGAGGACGTCGAGGGCGGTGACGTACCGCCAGTGCGGGGTCGGCTCCGTGTAGGCCAGGGCCCGCGGGTCCAGGACGTGGTCCCCGGTGGCGACGTACGAGATCTGGCGGGCGTGCCGGTGGTAGGTGACCGGGCCGGAGGGCGTCGGGGAGTAGGTGGTGATCAGCAGGTCGCCGTCGGCCGGCACCCGCAGGGCCACCGCGTCGCTGACCACCTGGCCGCCCGGCGGGACGGTCACCGCGGGGACCCCGGAGAAGGTCAGCGGGCGCAGCGTGTCCGGGAGGGCCTCCGCGGCGTTGTCCCGGGCGGCGACACCGACCGAGGCGGAGGTGATGCGCAGTGGCAGCTGTCCGTAGTGGTTGGACAGGGTCACCCGTGCGGCCGAACCGCCGGCGCTGGTGTGGACGATGTTGCGCACCGACCGTCCGGCGAACCCGGTCGGTTCCGTGCCGGGTTCGGCTCCGGAGGGTGCGGCGGCCCAGCTGCCGACCCACGTGCCGGTGGAGGCCGGCGCGGCGGGGTTGTGGGGCACGCGGCCCCCGGACAGGCTGGTGTCGCGGGCCTCGGGCCGGGCACTCGCCTGGCGGGCCACGAGATATATGCCGGCGCTGACGGCGATTATCAGGGCGGTGAAGGCCGCCAGCAGGGCGCAAGCGTGACGCCTGGTCATGCGGGGCTCGGGCTCCTCGGGCTTTTCGAACGACAGAACGACTGGAACGGCGGAAGGTGCGAGACATCCCCGGCGGCTTCCTGAGCGTCCTCGAGGACAGACGTCGGGAACGTTTGTTCCGTTCCCGGAGTCGGTCAAGCAGGGACGTTTCTTTCCTGACGGGGCATGTGACACAGGTGGACGGGCGACGAATGGGACGACAGGACGACAACGGCGGGTACCCCGGCGACCTCGCCGGGACCGCCGACGGCGGCGACGGGCGCGACGGGCGCGGCGGCGACGGCGGCATCGGTGGCGTCGGCGGTGCCGGGAGCGACGGTGGTAGGCAGGGCGAGCATGCCCGCCCGCCCGGAGGCGGCAATCGCGGCGTCCCCCGTTCGGCCGCACGCACCATGGATGGTTTCACCCTCGCCGACGAGGAGCGCCAGCGGGGTGTCCGTCGGATGAAGGCCCTGGCCACGGGGCTGCTGCTGGTCGTCGCCGTGATCTACGCGCTGGCCACCTGGGCGGAGCACCGGGGCGCGGGCGCCTGGGCGGGCTACGTCGCGGCGGCCGCCGAGGCGGGCATGGTGGGCGCGCTGGCCGACTGGTTCGCCGTGACGGCCCTCTTCCGGCACCCGCTGGGGCTGCCCATCCCGCACACCGCGATCATCCCCACCAAGAAGGACCAGCTCGGCGAGTCCCTGGGCGAGTTCGTGGGGGAGAACTTCCTCTCCGCGGACGTGGTGCGGACCCGGCTGCGCGCCGTCGGCGTCGGCAACCGGCTGGGCACCTGGCTGGCCGAACCGGAGCACGCCGACCGGGTGACGGCCGAACTGGCGACGGCGCTGCGGGGCGCGCTGACCGTGCTGAAGGACCGTGACGTCCAGGACGTGGTGGGCGAGGCCGTCACCCGTCGGGCGGAGGCGGCGGAGATCGCCCCGGTGCTGGGCAAGACGCTGGAGCGGGTGGTCGCGGACCACGGGCACAACCGGACCGTCGACCTGGTGGTGGCGCGGGCCCACGACTGGCTGGAGCTGCACGGCGACCGGGTGATGAACGCGGTGCAGGGCGGCGCCCCCGGCTGGACGCCGCGGTTCGTCGACCGGAAGGTGGGCGAGCGGGTCTACAAGGAGCTGCTGCGGTTCGTCACCGAGATGCGGGACATGCCGACCCATCCGGCACGGGACGCGCTGGACCGGTTCCTCGCCGACTTCGCCGTCGACCTGCAGTCCGACACCGAGACCCGGGCGCGCGTGGAGCGCCTCAAGAACGAGGTCCTGAACCGGGACGAGGTCCAGGACCTGATCGCCTCGGCCTGGTCGGCGGTGCGCCGGATGATGGTGGCCGCCTCCGAGGACGAGCAGAGCCGGCTCCGGCTGCGGGTGCGCGCGGGGCTGCTGTCGCTGGGCGCCCGGATGAAGGCGGACCGGCGGCTCCAGGAGAAGGTCGACGGCTGGGTCGAGGGCGCGGTCACCTACGTGGTCACCACCTACCGGGGCGAGATCACCGCCCTGATCACCGACACGGTCGCCGGCTGGGACGCCGAGCACACCACCCGGAAGATCGAGGCGCACATCGGCCGCGATCTCCAGTTCATCCGCATCAACGGCACGGTGGTCGGCTCGCTCGCCGGGCTGCTGATCCACACCGTGTCCCGCATGCTGGGGGCATAGCCGTAACGGGCGGGGCAACAGGGAGGGGAACCGCCGCTCGCTCAACGGAGAGGGAGACCACGCGATGGCAGTTGCTGCGACACCCGAACCCTCGGAGATCCCGGAGGAGACAGGAACCGTCACCACCGCCGTGCCGGCCCGCCTGGACCGGCTCCCGTGGTCCCGCTGGCACTGGATGATCGTCATCGGACTGGGAACCGTCTGGATCCTGGACGGCCTGGAGGTCACCACGGTCGGCAACATCGCCGGCCGGCTGGCCGAGGAGGGCAGCGGACTGCCCATCACCTCCGCCCAGGTCACCGGAATGGCGGCGGCGCTGTACGTCGCGGGAGCGTGCGCCGGAGCGCTGTTCTTCGGCTGGCTCACCGACCGCTTCGGCCGCAAGAAGCTCTTCATCACCACCCTGGCGGTCTATCTGGGGGCGACGGCTCTCACCGCGGTCTCGTTCGACGTCTGGTGGTTCTTCCTCTTCCGCTTCCTGACCGGGTTCGGCATCGGCGGCGAGTACGCGGCCATCAACTCCGCCATCGACGAGCTGATCCCCTCCGAGTACCGCGGCCGGGTCGACCTGATCATCAACGGCAGCTACTGGCTCGGCGCGATCGGCGGCGCGCTGCTGTCCATCGTCATGCTGGACACCGACATCTTCGCCGCGAACATCGGCTGGCGGCTGACCTTCGCGCTCGGCGTCGTGCTCGGCCTGGTCATCCTGCTGGTGCGGCGAAACGTTCCGGAGAGTCCACGCTGGCAGTTCATCCACGGCCAGGGCGACAAGGCGGAGGCCCTCGTCTCCGACGTCGAGCGGCAGGTCGAGGCGGAGAAGGGCCGCAAGCTGCCCCCGCCGGCCGGCGAGATCACCATCCACCAGCGCAAGTCCATCGGCTTCGGACTGATCGCCCGGACGGTCTTCACCAAGTACCCCAAGCGCACGGTGCTGGGGCTGGCCCTCTTCATCGGCCAGGCCTTCCTCTACAACGCGATCACCTTCGGCTTCGGGGCGATCCTCACCAAGTTCTTCGACGTCCAGGTGGGTCACACCGGCTACTACTTCGCGGTGATCGCGGCCGGCAACTTCCTCGGCCCGCTGCTGCTCGGCCGGCTGTTCGACACGGTCGGCCGCCGGATCATGATCTCGTCCACGTACATCCTGTCCGGCCTGCTGCTGTTCGTGACGGCGTGGCTGTTCAGCCAGGAGGTGCTGACGGCGACGACGCTGACGGCGTGCTGGTGCGTGGTGCTGTTCTTCGCCTCGGCGGGCGCGAGCAGCGCGTACCTGACGGTCTCGGAGATCTTCCCGATGGAGACGCGCGCGATGGCGATCGCCTTCTTCTACGCGGTCGGCACGGCCGCGGGCGGCATCGCCGGACCGCTGATCTTCGCGGACCTCACGGAGTCCGGGGTCATCGCGGACACGGTGCTGGCGTTCCAGATCGGCGCGGGCCTGATGTGCGCGGCGGGGCTCGTCGCGGTCTTCCTCGCCGTCAAGGCGGAGCGGCGCAGTCTCGAGGACATCGCCAAGCCCCTCTCCACCGTCGACACCCCCACCGCGCCCGCCGGCTGACCCGCCCCGCACTCCCTCTCCGAGCACCGCGCGGCCGCGCGTCGCGTTCGTGCTGCGCGTC
>NZ_JACADT010000254.1:0-6660 GCF_013421635.1 Streptomyces sp. UH6
ACCTTTTCGGTGTCCGATTCCCAGTCGGTTGGGTGCCTTGGGCTTTCGGATCAGGTCCGTCGGCCTTTCGACATTCACTACGCTAACCGACTCCCCAGCGAAACTCATAATCGAGTCCGGCCGTTCGAATTCCAGGCGTGCGAGCACGCAAGAATTCGCCCCGCTGAGGGGAGAAGTGAGTAGTGGAGTGGCCGCACACGGTGAGGGCAGAACACCCGCCGTGTCTTGCGGCTCGGGCTACCTTACGGACCCCGAGGGTCCGAGTCAAGCCCATCGTCCGGGGCCGTCTGTCGGACCTCCGGGCGATCCAGCGGTAACCGGGATCGGGCGTCCCTCCGCCCCCTCCGCCGGCCTCCCCCGCGCGGGTTCGTTGCGTACCTGGTCGGAAGGGCCAGACACTGGCGAGGTTCATGCGCGGAGACCTCTTCACCTCGGCGGTCTCCACTCCGTCGAACGCTCGGCCGTCCTCCGGAGCGGGGCCCGGCCCGCAGGATTATGGCCGGTTCCTTTTCATAACGGGGCCGGAAGTCGACGGGCCGCCCGGGTGAGTCCGGCACAGTCGACACCTTCGTCGGCGCGTCCGGCGCGGCGTTCACCCCGCACAGCCCTCTCCGGCACGGCGCCGCCGGCGAAGGCGCACCACGGCTCAGGCCCAGGCTCAGGCTCTGGCGGACGGCTTGGCCCTCGGGCTCAGCCGGTAGGCCGAGACCGTCGGGTCACCGGCCAGGTAGAAGCGGTGCTGCCAGTCGTGTGCCTTGCTCACGCCGACCCGAGGGCCGACGCGCACGAGCTCGGCGGGGACCGGCTCCCCCTCGGACAGCGTGACCGTGGGGCCCGTCAGGAGATCCGCGCCGTTGTGCTCCGCCGTGATGCCGAGCGCCTGGCAGAAGTTTCCCGGCCCCCGCGCGAGACGCGGGCCCTCGACCGTGCTTCCTCGCCGCTCGCGCGCCAGGTCCTCGCCCTCGATGACCCTGCCCGCCCGGATGAGTACGGCGGAGGCGATGCCGTCCGTCCCGGTGACGATGTTGGCGCACCAGTGGAGACCGTGGGACCGGTAGACGTACATGTGTCCGGCGGGTCCGAACATGACGGCGTTGCGGGGTGTCCTGCCCCGGTAGGCGTGGGAGGCGGGGTCGGCGGAACCGGAGTACGCCTCGGTCTCCGTGATCGTGATGCTCACGGTTCCCTCGGGGCTCTCGTGGGTGAGGACGGCTCCGAGCAGTGTCGGGGCGACTTCCTCAGCGGCGTGGGCGAGGTCTTCCACGTTCATGCCGGCCGCCTGGGAGCGACAGCCTGAACGTCGCGGACGACGGGCCCGTCGAAGCGGGACCTGGGCGGGGGCGTACGGTCGAGGCGCGCGATCATGTCCTCCGAGATTACTGGAGGGGCCCGGTCGCAGTTGGGGCCGCGGTTGCGGAGGAAATCGGTCCGCCATGTGGGGATCCGGAGGTCCGGAACCGTCCCACGGCCCCACGCGTTACCAGTAGTCGTCAGCAAGCACAGATTGCAGGGCGACTGAGCGGGCGCGGACCCACGGGGGCGCCTGGAGAGAGGGAGACAGATGGGGTTCAAGAAGCTGCTCGCCAGTCTCGGGGCCGGGGGCGCCTCGGTGGAGACCGTGCTGACCGAGGTCAACGTGGTTCCCGGCGGCGTGGTCCAGGGTGAGGTGCGGATCCAGGGCGGTTCCGTCGACCAGCAGATCGAAGGGCTTGCGGTCGGTCTCCAGGCGCAGGTCGAGGTCGAGGGCGGGGACAACCAGGAGTACCGGCAGAACATCGAGTTCCTGAAGGTGCCGTTGGGCGGTGCCTTCCAGCTGCAGGCCGGTGCCACGCACGTGGTGCCGTTCGGCATCGACATCCCGTGGGAGACCCCGATCACGATGATCGAGGGCTCGCCCCTGCGCGGCATGCACGTCGGTGTGACCACGGAGCTGGCCATCGCGCGGGCCGTGGACTCCTCCGACCTCGACCCGGTGAACGTGCACCCGCTGCCGGCGCAGAAGGCGATCATGGACGCCTTCCTCCGGCTGGGCTTCCGGTTCAAGAACGCCGACCTGGAGCGCGGGCACATCCGCGGCACGCGCCAGCAGCTGCCGTTCTACCAGGAGATCGAGTTCCTGCCCCCGCAGCAGTACCGCGGCCTGAACCAGGTGGAGGTCAGCTTCGTCGCCGACCAGTCGGAGATGGACGTCGTCCTGGAGATGGACAAGAAGCCGGGGCTGTTCAGCGAGGGCAGCGACACCTTCCGCTCGTTCAAGGTGAGCCTCCACGACTACCAGGCGACCGATTGGGCGGCCTACCTCAACCAGTGGCTGTCCGAGGTCGGCAGCAGGCGCAACTGGTTCTAGGCTCGGCGGGGACAAGCAGTAGGACCGAGTCTTTCTGAAACACAGCCAGGAGGTTCCCAGGTGACCGAGTCCACCAGGCCGCCGCTGCCGCACGACTTCCACCCGCAGGTGCCGTCGTTCTCGGTGACGAGTGACGACGTCGAGGCGGGCGGCACGCTCGCGGAGGCGCAGGTGCACGCGGCGGGCAACATCTCGCCGCACCTGCGGTGGCAGGGCTTCCCGCCGGAGACCAAGAGCTTCGCGGTGACCTGCTTCGACCCGGACGCACCGACCGGCAGCGGCTTCTGGCACTGGGTGCTGTTCGACATCCCGGCCGAGGTGACCGAGCTTCCGGCCGGCGCGGGGTCGGGGAAGTTCGAGGGTCTTCCCGAGGGCGCCGTGCACGCGCGCAACGACTACGGCACCCGCGACTTCGGTGGCGCCGCGCCGCCGCCCGGGGACGGACCGCACCGCTACGTGTTCAGCGTCTACGCCGTCGACCAGGAAAGGCTCGGCCCCGACGCGGACACCAGTCCGGCGGCTGTCGGATTCAATCTGCGCTTCCACACGCTGGCCCGGGCCCACCTGATCGGCGAGTACGAGGTGCCCGCGGGAAGCTGAGTCGCTCCCGGTGTCCTACGGCACGTTTGCCCGCCCCTGGTCTTGGAAGTGATCAGGGGCGGGCTTCTTTTTCTGCCGTAGGGGCGGCGGATATTGCGTTGTCCCTTGCGGCACGCCCGGCCAGAGTGGGATTCCGGCCTGCCAGGGGGGCGGCCGGCACACGAGAGGTGGGCTGGTTGTGCGGGACACGCTGGTGCTGAACGCGAGCTTCGAGCCGTTGTCGACGGTGACGCTCAACCGTGCCGTGGTGCTGGTGCTCCAGGACAAGGCGGTCGTCGAGCAGGCCCACCCCGATCTGCGGATGCGGGGTGCGGCGGTGGAGATACCCGCGCCGCGGGTGATCAGGCTCTGCCGGTACGTCAGGGTGCCGTTCCGAAGACAAGCGCCATGGTCGAGGCGGGGTGTGCTGGTACGGGACAGGCACCGGTGCGCCTACTGCGGCGGCCGCGCGACCACCGTCGACCACGTGGTGCCCCGGGCCCAGGGCGGCAGGGACTCCTGGCTGAACACCGTGGCCTCCTGCGCCGAGGACAACCACCGCAAGGCCGACCGGACGCCGGAGCAGGCCGGAATGCCGTTGTTGCGGGAGCCGTTCGAGCCGACGCCGGCCGACGCGATGCTGCTGGCGATGGGCGGGAGGGGTGACCTCGAGGACCTGCCGGACTGGCTGGCCGTCCGGGCGGCCGCCTGAGTTCCGCCACCGACGGCCGAGGGCCCGTCACCCCGGGCGGGGTGACGGGCCCTCGGCCGTCCGCCGTTCGCGTTCCGGTTCCGGATGCGGGGGCGTCGGACGGCCGGACGCGGGAACGCCGGGTGTCCGGACGCGGGGCGTCGGACGGCCGGGCGTCGTCAGTCGATGGTCGGCTTCTCGAGGCGGTCGCTGCCGCCGGCCGCGGGCCTGGGCACGGAGCCGGGGGAGCCGCCGTTCTGCGGGGTGAAGTTGCCGAGTGCGCCGCCGAGGCCCTTGAGGGCGTCGCCGATCTCGCTGGGCACGATCCAGAGCTTGTTGGCGTCTCCCTGGGCGATCTCCGGGAGCATCTTCAGGTACTGGTACGCGAGCAGCTTCTGGTCCGGGTCGCCCGCGTGGATGGACTCGAAGACCGTGCGGATCGCCTGGGCCTCGCCCTCGGCGCGGAGCGCGGCGGCCTTGGCCTCACCCTCGGCGCGCAGGATCTGCGACTGCTTCTCGCCCTCGGCGCGCAGGATCTCGGACTGCCGGACACCTTCGGCCTGGAGGATCGCGGCGCGCTTGTCACGGTCGGCGCGCATCTGCTTCTCCATCGAGTCCTGGATGGAGGTGGGCGGCTCGATGGCCTTGAGCTCGACGCGGTTGACGCGGATGCCCCACTTGCCGGTGGCCTCGTCGAGGACGCCGCGCAGGGCCGCGTTGATCTCCTCGCGGGAGGTGAGGGTCCGCTCGAGGTCCATGCCACCGATGATGTTGCGGAGCGTGGTGACGGTGAGCTGCTCGATGGCCTGGATGTAGCTGGCCACCTCGTAGGTGGCGGCCCGGGCGTCGGTGACCTGGTAATAGATCACCGTGTCGATGTTGACGACCAGGTTGTCCTGGGTGATCACGGGCTGGGGCGGGAACGGGACGACCTGCTCACGGAGGTCGATGCGGTTGCGGATGGTGTCGATGAACGGCACCACGATGTTGAGCCCCGCGTTGAGCGTGCGGGTGTAGCGGCCGAATCGCTCGACGATCGCGGCGCTGGCCTGCGGAATGACTTGGATGGTCTTGATCAGGGCGATGAAGACCAACACCACCAGAATGACCAGGACGATGATGACCGGTTCCATCGTGGCTCCCCGTACCCCTCTCGGCCGCGTCGCGGGCGGCGGATGGCGTGGTTGTCGAAGATCTTTCCGCCCGAGTCTCGCAGACCCCGGTGACCGCTGGGGCGGGTTCCGGCCACTTGCCCGAAGCGCCGGACGGCCGCCGGAGCGGGCGGATCACCGGCCTCGGCCTGCGTGGCCTGCGGGCCCGCGTGTCTGTGCGCCTGCGCGCCTACGCGCCTACGCGCCTACAGGACGACGGCGGTCGCTCCCTCGATGTCGACGACGTCCACCTCCTCGCCCGCCTCGTAGGCCCGGTCCGGTTCCAGGGCGCGTGCGGACCACACCTCCCCGGCGAGCTTGATCCGCCCGCCCTGGGAGTCCACCCGCTCGAGGACGACCGCCCGGCGGCCGCGCAACGCGTCCACACCGGTGGAGTGTTGGGGCCGGGACGTGTGCCGGGCCGCGATGGGGCGCACCACCGCGATCAGCGCCACGGAGACGACCACGAAGGCGGCCACCTGGAGCACGATGCCGCCGCCGAGACCCCGCGTGATCGCCGCGGCGATCGCGCCGACGGCGAGCATGCCGAGTTCGGGCATCGCCGTGATCACCAGGGCGATGCCGAGCACCGCCGCCGCCACCAGCCACCAGACCCACGCGTCGATGTCCACCCGCTCATGGTAGGACCGCGCCCCCGTCGCGGACAGGGCGCGAACGGGGGCGCGGAAAAGGGCTCGGACGGGACCCGGTACGGGTGCGGCCCGGGCGGGGCGGCCCGGGGGCCCGACCATGTGGCTGGCGGCGGCTAGGCGAGCGGCAGACCGTGGGCGGTCCAGCGGTCGCCGACCTGCTCGACGACCAGGGGCAGGCCGAAGCAGTGGGAGAGGTTGCGGGAGGTCAGTTCCAGCTCGATGGGGCCGGCGGTGAGGACCTCGCCCTGCCGGATCATCAGGACGTGGGTGAAGCCGGGGGCGATCTCCTCGACGTGGTGGGTCACCATGATCATCGAGGGGGCGATCGGGTCACGGGCCAGGCGGCCGAGGCGGCGCACCAGGTCCTCGCGTCCGCCGAGGTCGAGGCCGGCGGCGGGCTCGTCGAGGAGGAGCAGCTCGGGGTCGGTCATCAGGGCGCGGGCGATCAGGGTGCGCTTGCGCTCGCCCTCGGAGAGGGTGCCGAACTTGCGGTCCATGAAGCCGGTCATGCCGAGGCGGTCGAGGAACGCGACGGCGCGCTCCTTGTCGACGTCCTCGTACTCCTCCTGCCAGGCGGCCGTCATGCCGTAGGCGGCGGTGAGCACGGTCTGCAGGACCGTCTGGCGCTTGGGCAGCTTCTCCGCCATGCCGATGCCGGCCACGCCGATGCGGGGGCGCAGTTCGAAGACGTCGGTGCCCGGCCTGCCGAGGGTCTCGCCGAGGATGGTGGCGGTGCCCTTGCTCGGGTAGACGTAGCTGGAGGCGACGTTGAGCAGGGTGGTCTTGCCCGCGCCGTTGGGGCCGAGGATGACCCAGCGCTCCCCCTCCTTCACCGACCAGGAGACCCGGTCCACCAGAGCCCGGCCCTCCCGGACCACGGATACGCCCTCAAGCTCCAGAACATCGCTCATCAGCGCGCTGTCTCCCCTTGCGTTCTCGGCCCTCCCCGTCGTGACGGCGGCGGCCGGTGTCGGCTGTCGTGTGCGCCGGCGGGCGCAGCCCTTTCGGAAAAATCTACGCCACCCGGTGTCCTGGGGAATCCAGTGGGACGGTCCTTAGGCTGGGCGCATGCTCACCGAACCACGTGCCGGGCGCCTGACCGCCTGGGGAAATGCCCTTCTTGCCCATCTCGTCCCGCCTGACGACGCGGTGGCCGGGATTGTCGGGGACGACGCGCTGCACCGGGTCGAGGGCCTGCCCGGGGAGGACGCCCCGGTCGGTCTGTCGCTGGCGCTCGGG
>NZ_JACADT010000255.1:0-6635 GCF_013421635.1 Streptomyces sp. UH6
CCACCGTGCCCGCCCTGGCACGAGTGATCGCACCCGTGCGACACGGACCGCTGGCCGCCGGCCTCCGCGGCCTGGACCTGGGGCGCCACGGCGCCGGAGATGAGGGCCGCCGTCAGCGCGGGGAGGCCGACGTGGCAGAGCCGGCGTATCGACTTCTTCAAGGTTGCTCCCGATGAGGTGAAGGGCCGGGCGCGGGGTACACGCCGAGCGGTTCGCGCCGGGCCTGATCGACGTCACCGATCCCAGCACGCGCGCCGCCCTGCCGCCCGGCGAGAACACTCCTGCGGGCTAGCGCCGCCGTGAACGTCATCCGGACGGCCGTGTGTCGACCCCGACGGGGACTCCTTCCGCGTGATACCGCGTGCCGGAAGGTCTCCGGGGCAGGAGGGTCCTCGGGGCAGGAGGGTTGCGGAACCCGAGCCCCCGGATGGCAGGATCGCCGCACCAGTCCGGTGGACCAGGGGGACTTCCATGGAGCACAGGCCCGACCCGATCCAGATCATCACCCGCCCCAGCACCTCGGTGGCGGAGGACCGGATACAGGCGCTGGGAGCCTGGGTGCATGCCGCCCGCCGTGCCGGATGGCGGGTCGATCCCGTGGACCAGCCGGTGGACTGGCCGGCCGGTGAGTGCGGCCTGGTCGACATCGAGGGACTGCGCTACCTGCTCCGGATCGGCCTGCGGGGCCGCACCCGCGCGGTGCTGCTGCCCGCCGGTCAGGCGGGGCCGGGGACGGCCGGACTCCCCGCCCAGGACCGCGCGGTCGCCTCCCGGCCGGTCCTCCAGCTCACCACCTGGGCCGAACCCGTCCTCGCCGAGAGGTGAGAGGGCCGCTTCGACGGCCTACGGCCGCCCGGCCCCCGAGAACCACGGCTCCACCACCGACCGCAGGTCCCGCGGGGACCGGTAGTGCACGGTGGACATCCCCAGCGCGGCGGCGGCCTCCACGTTCTCGGCCCGGTCGTCGACGAACAGGCAGCGGTCGCAGGACACGCCGGCCAGCCCGGCGGCGATCTCGTAGATCTCGCGGGCGGGCTTGGCCACGCCCACCCGCGCGCTGCCCACGACATGGTGGGCGAGGTCGGCGATCCCCATCGCCCGCAGGTCGCGGTCGAGTTCGGCCGTCGCGTTGGTGACCAGGACGAGCGGCATCACCTCGCGTATCCGCCGCAGCGTCCCCACCACCTCGGGATCCGCCCGGAACGGCGCGTCGGCCATGGCCCTGGCGAGTTCGCCGGCCCTGCCGGGTGGCACGTGGGCGCTCATCCGCCCCGCCACGGCCTCCCGCCACTCGTCGACGCCGATCCGGCCGAGCAGCAACGGCAGGTCGAGTTCCGGCGCGTAGGCCACCGAAGCGGTGAGGCCCTCCACGAGCCCCGAGGCCCGCTCCAGCGCGGTGAGCGCCGAGAAGTCGTAGAAGCGGACGACGTTGTCGAGGTCGCAGAGAACGGCGTCGAAGGCGCGGGTCACAGGCGTCACCGGCCTTGCATACCACGGTCGTTCCGACCCGTGCCCCGGCGTGTCCCCCCCAGGTCACGCCGGGGCCGGTCGGCCCTGGGAATCCCCCCGGATCCCATGAATCCCCCCGGGATCCCCCCTCAGGCCCCCGAGGCGCACCGGTACGTCCCCCCGACGAAGCGGTGCGTCGGAAGGAGACGCTACACGATTGTGTCCGTGGTGGCCAGCGCAACATGTCGTTGACATCGTCAACAAGGCGTATCGGATCCGTCGACCCATGTGCGGTGACGGAATGGCGGGAACACGGCCCGGGGTGATCGACCGCCGAGCGGTGGAGAAGGTTGTACGGGGATCAGGAAAAAATCTCACCGCCCGGGCGGCCGGACTCCGGGCGGCCGGACTCCCCGGCGGCGGGACCGCGCCGACCCTGCCTGACGCCTGGTCAGCGGGCGCGCGCCGCACACGCGTCGGCCCGCCGTCACGCGGAAGCGGGAAATGATCGTCGCATCGTCCGGTCTGGCGTCCGTCGCGCACCGACGCGGCTAGGGTGGGACGAATGAAGGCTCTCGTCCTGTCAGGTGGAGCCGGCACGCGACTGCGGCCGATCACCCACACGTCGGCCAAGCAGCTGGTGCCGGTGGCCAACAAGCCGGTTCTGTTCTACGGATTGGAATCCATCGCCGATGCGGGGATAACCGAGGTCGGGATGGTCGTCGGGGACACCGCCGAGGAGATCCGCGCCGCGGTCGGCGACGGCTCCGACTTCGGTCTCAAGGTGACGTACATCCCGCAGGAGAAGCCGCTGGGCCTGGCCCACGCGGTGCTGATCGCCCGGGACTTCCTCGGCGACGACGACTTCGTGATGTACCTCGGCGACAACTTCATCGTCGGCGGCATCAACGACATCGTCGACGACTTCCGCCACAACCGCCCCGCCGCCCAGATTCTGTTGACCAAGGTCCCCGACCCCCGTGCCTTCGGTGTCGCCGTGCTCGACGACGCCGGTCACGTGGTGGCGCTGGAGGAGAAGCCCGAACAGCCCAAGAGCGATCTCGCGCTGGTCGGCGTCTACCTCTTCACGCCCAGGATCCACGAGGCGGTCCGCGCCATCGAGCCGTCCTGGCGCGGCGAACTGGAGATCACCCACGCCATCCAGCGGCTGATCGACGACCGGGCCGCCGTGCGGTCCACCGTCATCCAGGGCTACTGGAAGGACACCGGCAACGTCGTCGACATGCTCGAGGTCAACCGGATGGTCCTCGAATCGCTCGAACCCCGCAACGACGGCGAGGTCGACGAGGCGAGCGAGACCGTCGGCCGGGTCGTCGTCGAGCCGGGCGCCCGGGTGACCCGTTCGCGGATCGTCGGCCCCGCCGTGATCGGCGCGGGAACCGTGGTCAGCGACTCGTACATCGGCCCGTTCACCTCGGTGGGGGAGAACTGCACCGTCAACGACAGCGAGCTGGAGTTCTCCATCGTGCTGCGTGACGCCTCCATCTGCGGCGTCGGACGGATCGAGTCCTCCCTCATCGGCCGTCACGCCGAGGTGACCACCCAGGCCGCGCCCGGCGTGCCCAGTGCCCACCGTCTCGTTCTCGGCGACCACAGCAAGGTGCGAATCCACCCATGACCTCTTCCACTCCGACCTCCACCGGCCTGCTCGTCACCGGTGCCGCGGGCTTCATCGGCTCCACCTACGTGCGGACCCTGCTCGCCGCCGAGGACAAGGCGGACCTGCGCATCACCGTGCTGGACAAGCTCACCTACGCCGGCACCCTGGACAACCTCCCGCTGGACCACCCGCGTCTGGAGTTCGTCCAGGGCGACATCCGTGACGCAGAGCTGGTCGACAAGCTGATGGGCGCCGCCGACCAGGTCGTCCACTTCGCCGCGGAGTCCCACGTCGACCGGTCCATCGCCGGCGCGGCCGACTTCGTCCTCACCAACGTCGTCGGCACCCAGACGCTGCTGGACGCGGCGCTGCGGCACGGTGTGGGGCCGTTCGTGCACGTCTCCACCGACGAGGTGTACGGGTCCATCGAGACCGGATCCTGGCCGGAGACCCACCCGCTCGCCCCCAACTCGCCCTACTCGGCCTCCAAGGCGTCCTCCGACCTGCTCGCGCTCGCCTACCACCGGACCCACGGCATGGACGTCCGGGTCACCCGCTGCTCGAACAACTACGGGCCCCACCAGTTCCCCGAAAAGGTGATTCCGCTCTTCGTCACCAACCTCCTCGACGGGAAGAAGGTCCCGCTCTACGGGGACGGGCGCAACGTCCGGGACTGGCTGCACGTCGAGGACCACTGCCAGGGCGTGGAACTCGTCCGCACCAAGGGCCGATCCGGCGAGGTCTACAACATCGGCGGGGGCACCGAGCTCTCCAACAAGGAGCTCACCGGCCTGCTGCTGGACGCCTGCGGCGCCGACTGGGAGAGCGTCGAGTACGTCGAGGACCGCAAGGGACACGACCTGCGGTATTCGGTCGACTGGGGCAAGGCCCGCACCGAACTCGGCTACCATCCCCGGCACGACTTCCCCACCGGCCTCGCCGACACCGTCAAGTGGTACCGGGACAACCGGGGTTGGTGGGAGCCCTTGAAGGAACGGGCCGACGTCTGAACACGCGGGCCGCGACCGGCCGGCGGAGCACGGAACCGCGGAGCACGGGAACTACGGAGAAGCACGCATGAAATGGCTCGTCACCGGCGCCTCGGGCATGCTCGGCCGGGACACCGTCGAGGAACTCGCCCGCCGCGGTGAGGAGGTGGTGGCCCTCGGACGCGCCGAACTGGACATCACCCGTGAGGAGAAGGTCCGCGCCGCCCTCGGCGAACACCGCCCCGACGTGGTCGTCAACTGCGCCGCCTACACAGCGGTCGACGACGCCGAGCACGACGAGGCGGCCGCCCTGCGGATCAACGGCGACGGCCCCCGCGTCCTGGCCCGCACGTGTGCGGAGCAGGCCCCGACCCGGCTGGTCCACGTCTCCACCGACTACGTCTTCGACGGCGAGGCCCGCGAGACCCCCTACCCCGAGGACCACCCCACCGCCCCCCGCACCGCCTACGGCCGCACCAAACTGGCCGGCGAGCGGGCGGTCCTCGCCGAACTGCCCGGACGGAGCGCCGTGGTACGCACCGCGTGGCTCTACGGCGTCCACGGCAGGAGCTTCGTCCGCACCATGACCGAGCTCGAATCCCGCCGGGACACCCTCGACGTCGTCGCCGACCAGCGCGGCCAGCCCACCTGGAGCGCCGACGTCGCCGAGCGGATCGCCGAACTCGGCGTCCGCCTCGGCGGGGACGACCGGGACGCGAGCGGGATCTTCCACGCCACCAGCTCCGGCGAGACCACCTGGCACGAACTGGCCCAGGAGGTCTTCCGCCTCCTCGGCGCCGACCCGGCCCGGGTGCGCCCCGTCAGCAGCGAGGCGTTCCCCCGGCCCGCCCCCCGTCCCGCCTACAGCGCCCTCGCGCACCACCGGTGGCGGCACCTCGGACTGCCGCCGTTGCGCGACTGGCGCACCGCCCTGCATGTTGCCCTTCCGCTCATCCGCAAGGAGTCCTGTTCGTGAAGCGCCACGAGTTCCTGAGGGAGCTCCACCAGACCTGCGCCAACCGGAACTACCTGGAGATCGGCGTCAACGACGGCCGAAGCCTGACCCTCTCCCGGGTGCCGAGCATCGCCGTCGACCCCGCCTTCAAGGTGGTCACCGAGATCCGCTGCGACGTCCATCTGGTGAAGGCCACCAGTGACGACTTCTTCGCCCGCGAGAACCCGCTGGGCCACCTGAAGGGCGGCCGTCACCCGCTGCGCAACATCGCCCGCAACCGCAGCCCGTTCGGCTACTGGCAGGACGTCACGCTGGACCTGTCGTTCATCGACGGGATGCACCTCTTCGAGTTCGCGCTGCGCGACTTCATCAACATCGAGAAGCACTCGGACTGGGCCAGCGTCATCGTCTTCGACGACATGCTGCCCCGCAACGTCGACGAGGCCGCCCGCGACCGGCACACCGGCGCGTGGACCGGCGACGTCTACAAGGTGGTCGAGATCCTCCGGCGCTACCGGCCCGACCTGCGGACCGTCCTGGTCGACACCCAGCCCACCGGCCAGCTCCTGGTCTTCGGCGCCGACCCGGCCAGCACGGTGCTGGAGGAGAAGTACGACGAGATCATGGCCGAGTTCGACGTGCCGGACCCGCAGAAGGTGCCCGAGTCCATCCTGGACCGCACCACCGCGGTCCGGGCCGAGGACCTGCTGGGCGCCGGCTTCTGGAAGCCGCTGGTCCACGCCCGCAACCGCGGCACCAAGCGGGCCAAGGGCTGGGAGCAGCTGAGCAGGTCGCTGGACCGGCTGACCGGCGAGACCGGCTGACCGGGCCCGGCCGGCCCCGCACGGGGCCGGCGGCGGCCCACGACGACGGCCGGGGCCCCCGCGGTGTCCGCGGGGGCCCCGGCCGTCGTCATGGCGCCCTCACACGGACTCGTCGCCCCGCAGCTTCTCGTAGTACGCCACGCACTCCTCGTACACCGGCAGCAGGCCGGCCGCACGCGCCTCGGCCAGCGACGGCGCCGCGGCGTCCTTCTCGGAGAGCACCGGCTCGATGCCGTCGGGCCACTCGATGCCCAGCGCGGGGTCGAGCGGATGCACACCGTGCTCGCGGCCGGGGGCGTATCCCGTCGAGCACAGGTAGAGCACCGTCGCGTCGTCGGTGAGCGCCATGAAGGCGTGCCCGATGCCCTCGGCGAGGAACACGGCGTGACGGTTGTCCTCGTCCAGCCGGACCGACTCCCAGCGGCCGAAGGTGGGGGAGCCGACCCGGATGTCCACCATCACGTCCAGCACCGCGCCGCGCGCACAGGTCACGTACTTGGCCTGCCCGGGCGGGACGTCCGCGAAGTGCAGCCCCCGCAGCACGCCCCGCCGGGAGACCGAGCAGTTCGCCTGCGCGAGCGACAGGTCGTATCCGGTGGCCTCGCGGAACTCCCGGCCCCGGAACCACTCGTGAAAACTGCCCCGGTCGTCCGGGAAGACCTTCGGCTCCAGCAGCCAGGTCCCCTCGATGGTCAGCGGTCGCACGTGCTCATTCCCCCTTGCCCTCGGTCAGCCGCGCCCGCAGACCGGGCGTGAGTGTGTCCATCGCCTTCACCACCGCGCGGCGGGCCGGCAGC
>NZ_JACADT010000256.1:0-6619 GCF_013421635.1 Streptomyces sp. UH6
GACGTCCGGTGTCGTGGGGAACGTCGGCGGGGCGGGCGGCCCGCCCCGTACGGCACTCCGTGACGTCCGGGCCCGGGTCAGAGCGGGGAGGCGTCGTCCGCGACCGTGGAGCCGGAGGCCGGGCCGTCGCCCTGGGAGGGGCGGACCTGGAGCTCGAAGTCGCCGTCGAACTTCCGGTACCCGGTCACCACCGCGTCCTCCAGCGCCTCGTTCGCCGCCTCCTCCCGCAGCATCAGCGGGTCCCGCCGCAGGTCCCGCATCAGCGCCACGCAGATCCCGATCATCACCAGCACGAACGGCGCCGCTGCCAGGATCGTGAGGTTCTGCAGGCCGGTGAGCGCGTCCCCCTCGCCGCTGCCGACCAGCAGCATGATCGCGGCCACCGCGCCGGTGACCACGCCCCAGAAGACGACCACCGTCTTCTGCGGCTCCAGCGCTCCCCGCTGCGACAGCGTGCCCATCACGATGGAGGCGGCGTCGGCGCCGGAGACGAAGAAGATCGCGACCAGGATCATCACCAGCAGCGAGGTGACGGTGGCGATCGGGTACTCCCGCAGCACCGAGAAGAGCCGCCCCTCGACGGTGGTGGCGCCGCCGAGCATGTCCCGCGCCTGCAGCTGCATGGCGGTGCCGCCGAAGACGGCGAACCACAGGAGGCTGACCGTGCTGGGGACCAGGATGACGCCGCCGATGAACTGGCGGATCGTGCGGCCCCGGCTGATCCGGGCGATGAACATGCCGACGAACGGGGTCCAGGAGATCCACCAGGCCCAGTAGAAGACCGTCCAGTTCGACAGCCACTCGTCGACCGTCGGTCCGCCGCTGATCTCGGTGCGCCCGGCGAGCTGCGGCAGGTCGCCCAGGTAGGCGAAGAGCGAGGTGGGCACCAGGTCCAGGATGACGATGGTCGGGCCGGCCACGAACACGAACAGCGCCAGCAGCACCGCCAGCACCATGTTGGTGTTGGAGAGCCACTGGATGCCGCGCTCGACGCCCGACACCGCGGAGGCGACGAAGGCCAGGGTGAGCACCGCGATGATCAGGACGAGCAGTCCGGTGCCCGTCTTCTGCAGCCAGTCGACCTCCTGCATGCCCGAGCCGATCTGCAGGGTGCCCAGGCCCAGGGAGGCCGCGGATCCGAACACGGTGGCCACGATGGCCAGGATGTCGATGATCCGGCCGACCGCGCCCTCGGCGTGCCGGCGGCCGATCAGGGGGGTGAAGACCGAGCTGATCGTCTGGCGGCGCTTCTTGCGGAAGGTGCTGTAGGCGATGCCGAGGCCCACCACCGCGTAGATGGCCCACGGGTGCAGGGTCCAGTGGAAGAGGGTGGTCGCCATGGCGGTCGACATCCGCTCCCCGACGCTGGCGGGCCGGGTGCCCGGCGGCGCGTCGACGAAGTGGGCCAGGGGTTCGCTCACGCCCCAGAACATCAGGCCGATGCCCATGCCGGCGCTGAACATCATGGCGACCCAGGAGACGGTGCGGAACTCCGGCTGCTCGTGCTCCGAGCCGAGGTGGATCCGCCCGTAGCGGCTGATCGCCAGCCAGAGGGCGAAGATCACGAAGCAGGACGCGGCCAGGACGAACGCCCAGCCGCAGGTATGGATCAGCTCCCCGAGCAGGGTGCCGGAGACGCTCTCGAGGGAGTCGGTGCCGAAGGCGCCCCACAGGACGAAGGAGAGGGTCAGCGCCGCTGTCACCCCGAACACCACCCAGTCGGTCCCCTGGTGCTGGGGGCCGGGCAGGCCGGCCTCCGTCCCGGGCAGGGAGCCCTGGTGGTGGTGCTGTGAGGGATTGGGGGCGTCATGCGACACTGCGGCACCTTTCGCCGAGCGGACCTTGGTCTGGTTCCGCTACGCAGCTACCACGTATCCCGCGTTTCCCACCCGTGTAACCCTCACGGCGTCCGCCGTGTGCGGCCGGGAACCCGCTCCCGGCCGCACACGGCGGGGGTCACCCCTCGCTCAGGGCGGAAAGCTCGGCGTCCTCCGCACGGGTGACCCGGCGGCGGACGGCGAACCAGCCGGCCACCAGCGCGGCCCCGATCACCGGGATCAGCAGCAGGGTCTTGCGGCCCACCTCGGGGTCGCCCCACATCAGTGCCAGGACCGACACCAGGAAGGCGATCGTCACGATCTCCGTCACCGGGCTGCCCCACAGCTGGAAGGAGGGCCGCCGGAGCAGTCCGGCCCTGGCCCGGCGGACGAACACCAGGTGGCAGATCATGATGATCACCCAGGTGCTGATGATGCCGAGCGAGGCGACGTTGAGCACGATCTCGAAGGCCTGGCCGGGCATCAGGAAGTTGAGTCCGACGCCCAGCACGCAGACCCCGCCGGTGAGCAGGATGCCGCCGTAGGGCACCTGGTTGCGGTTCATGACCCCGGTGAACCGCGGGGCGGAGCCGGCGGCCGCCATCGAGCGCAGGATGCGGCCCGTGGAGTACAGGCCGGAGTTCAGCGAGGACATGGCGGCGGTGAGGACCACCAGGTTCATCACGTCGCCGGCGGCGGGGACGCCGATCCGCGAGAGCACGGTGACGAAGGGGCTCTCGTCGCCGGAGTAGACCGAGCCGGGCAGGAGCAGCGCGAGCAGCACGACCGAGCCGACGTAGAAGAGGCCGACGCGCCACATGATCGAGTTCACCGCGCGGGGGACGATCTTCCGGGGTTCGGCGGTCTCGCCGGCCGCGGTGCCGACGAGTTCCAGGGAAGCGTAGGCGAAGACCACGCCCTGCATCACCAGGACGACCGGGAGGACGCCGTGCGGCAGGAAGCCGCCGTTGTCGGTGATCACCGAGAGACCGGGGGTGGTGCCGCCCACGTCGGCCCGGGTGACCAGCAGGAAGATGCCCACCAGCATGAACGCCACCAGGGTGGCGACCTTGACGATGGCGAACCAGAACTCCATCTCGCCGAAGTACTTCACCGAGACCAGGTTCACCACGAGCACCACCGCGAGCGCGGCGAGCGCCAGCACCCACTGGGGGACGTCGGAGAACATGCTCCAGTAGTGGGTGTAGAGGGCCACCGCGGTGATGTCGGCGATACCGGTGGTCGACCAGTTGACGAAGTACATCCAGCCGGCGACGTAGGCGCCCTTCTCGCCCAGGAACTCGCGGGCGTAGGACACGAAGGACCCCGAGGACGGGCGGTAGACGACCAGTTCGCCGAGCGCGCGGACCACGAAGAAGGCGAAGACGCCGCAGACCAGGTACGCCAGGGCGAGGGCGGGGCCCGCGTCGTTGAGGCGGCCTCCGGCGCCGAGGAACAGTCCGGTCCCGATCGCCCCTCCGATGGCGATCATGTTGATGTGCCGGGCCTTGAGGTCCTTGCTGTACCCGGCATCGCCCGCGTCCGCGGGTGGTTCGGCCGCAGGGCCGGTTCCCACCGCGCCGCCGGCGGGCTTCGTGACCGTTGCGGTCCCGACGTCCTTGCTCACGCGTGTTCCACTCTGTTGCGCCCCGGTGCGCTGTTGGCGCGGGGTTCGGATGGTGCCCGGCCCGCCCCACCTGCGCTTGTGGCGGACGACGGGGGACGCGGACCGGGAGTGAATGTCTCATTCCGCTTTCCGATGCGCAGTGGTGGAACTCACACCACGTCTTTCGCAGTGCCGGTGAGACAGCAATACTGTTGCGCATGAGGACCGAGACGGAGGGGTCGACGCTCACGGTCGACGAACTGGCGGCGCGCGCGGGGGTGACGGTCCGGACCGTCCGCTTCTACAGCACGCGGGGCCTGCTGCCGCCGCCCGAGATCGGTCCCCGCCGGGTCGGCCGCTACGGGCCGGAGCACCTGGCGCGTCTCGCGCTGATCGAGGAGCTGCAGCGGCAGGGCATGACGCTGGCCGGTATCGAACGCCACCTGCGCGGGCTGCCCTCGGGGGTGACCGCCCACGACCTGGCGTTGCAGCGGGCGGTGGTGGCCTCGTGGGCGCCGGAGAGCGCGGAGACGGTGGACCGGGCGGGGCTGGAGCGTCTGGCAGGGCGGGCGCTGGGCTCCGCGGACCTGGAACGGATGGTCCAGCTCGGCGTGGTGGACCGGGAGGGCGAGGACGCCTACCGGGTGGACACCGGGCTGCTGCGCCTGGGCGTGGAGCTGCTGGACGTGCCGTTCGCGCAGGAGACCCTGCTGGAGGCCCGCGAGGTGCTGACGGAGCACACGCGGGCCGCCGCGCAGGCTCTGTCGGGGCTGCTGCGGGAGGCGTCGGCGGAGCAGGACGCCGAGGCGGTGCGGTCGCTGTCGGCCCACATGCAGCCGCTGGTGGTGCAGGCGCTGCTGACCGCCTTCCAGCGGTCGCTGCGCCAGGAACTGCTCAGCTGGCTCGGCGGCCGGCCCTGAGGAGGACCGGCCGCCGCGGCGGGCGGCGGGAGCCGCTCAGCGGGCGTCGCCGAAGGTCTCGCCCTTCTCGGCCTTCTCCACCAGCAGCGCGGGCGGCTGGAAGCGGTCGCCGTACTTCTCGGCCAGTTCGCGGGCGCGGGCGACGAAGCCGGGCAGGCCGGTTCCGGCGGCGCCCTGGTAGCCGTTGACGTACTGGAGCACGCCGCCGGTCCAGGCCGGGAAGCCGATGCCCATGATGGAGCCGATGTTGGCGTCGGCGACCGAGGTGAGGACGCCCTCCTCGATCAGCTTGACGGTGTCCAGCGCCTCCGA
This sequence comes from Streptomyces sp. UH6, assembly GCF_013421635.1. Classification (NCBI taxonomy): domain Bacteria; kingdom Bacillati; phylum Actinomycetota; class Actinomycetes; order Kitasatosporales; family Streptomycetaceae; genus Streptomyces; species Streptomyces sp. UH6. The sequence continues at coordinate 4,656 of NZ_JACADT010000256.1, forward strand.
GAACAGCATGCGCTCCTGCATGTCCTCGAACGGGATCCGGTGGCCCGGCTTGGTGAAGTGCTCGCGCAGCCCCGGCCACAGGCCCGCCCGCCTGCCGTCCACGTAGTCGTAGAACCCGGCGCCGCCGCTGCGGCCGGTGCGGCCGAACTCGTCGACCATCCGGTCCACCACGGCCTCGGCCGGGTGGGAGACCCAGGTGCCGCCGGCCGCCTCGACCGCCTCCCTGGTCTCCTTGCGGATCTTGCGCGGCAGGGTGAGGGTCAGCTCGTCCATCAGGTTGAGCACCTTGGCCGGGTAGCCGGCCTGCGCGGCGGCCTGCTCGACGGAGGCGGGCTCGATGCCCTCGCCGACCATGGCGACGCCCTCGTTGATGAAGTGGCCGATGACGCGGGAGGTGAAGAAGCCCCGGGAGTCGTTGACCACGATCGGCGTCTTGCGGATCTGGCGCACCAGGTCGAACGCGCGGGCCAGCGCCTCGTCGCCGGTCCTGGCGCCCCTGATGATCTCCACCAGCGGCATCTTGTCGACCGGGGAGAAGAAGTGCAGGCCGATGAAGTCCGCCTGGCGCTCCACGCCCTCGGCGAGCTCGGTGATGGGCAGGGTGGAGGTGTTGGAGCACAGCAGCGCGTCGGGGGCGACGACGTCCTGGATCTCCTGGAAGACCTTGTGCTTGAGGCCGGTGTCCTCGAAGACGGCCTCGATCACCGCGTCGCAGCCGGCCAGGTCCTGGACGTCGGCGGTGGGGGTGATGAGGGCGAGCAGGGCGTCGGCCTTCTCCTGGGTGGTGCGCCCGCGGGAGACGGCCTTGGCGCAGAGCTTCTCGGAGTAGGCCTTGCCCTTGGCGGCGGCCTCGGCGGAGACGTCCTTCAGGACGACCTCGATGCCGGCCCTCGCGCAGGAGTAGGCGATGCCCGCGCCCATCATGCCCGCGCCGAGCACCGCGACCTTGGCGACCTTGCGCGGCTCGACGCCCTTGGGGCGGCTGGCGCCGGAGTTGACGGCCTGGAGGTCGAAGAAGAACGCCTGGGTCATGTTCTTGGCGGTCTGTCCGGCGGCCAGTCCGGCGAAGTAGCGCGACTCGATCACCTGGGCGGTCTCGAAGTCGACCTGCGAGCCCTCGACCGCCGCGGCCAGGATGGCGCGCGGGGCCGGGTAGGGGGCGCCGTTGGTCTGCTTGCGCAGGTTGGCCGCGAAGGCCGGCAGGTTGGCGGCGAACTTCGGGTTCGCGGGGGTGCCGCCGGGGATGCGGTACCCGGGCGCGTCCCAGGGCTGCGCGGACTCCGGGTGGGCGTCGATGAAGGCGCGGGCCCGGGCGGTCATCTCCTCGGGGGTGTCCACCACCTCGTCGACCAGGCCGTTCTCCAGCGCCCGGCGGGGGCTGTACTGGGTGCCCTGGAGCAGCACCTTGAGCAGGGCGTCGGCGATGCCCAGCTTGCGGACGGTGCGGACCACGCCGCCACCGCCGGGCAGCAGGCCGAGGGTCACCTCGGGCAGGCCGATCTTGGAGCCGGGCGCGTCCAGCGCGACGCGGTGGTGGCAGGTCAGGGCGATCTCGTAGCCGCCGCCGAGCGCGGCGCCGTTGATCGCGGCGACGACGGGCCTGCCGAGGGTCTCGATGCGGCGCAGGTCGCGCTTCATCTCCAGACCGCCCTCGAAGAGGTCCTGCGCGGTCTCGGGGGTCACCTTGATGAGTTCGCGCAGGTCGCCGCCGGCGAAGAAGGTCTTCTTGGCGGAGGTGACGACGACGCCGCGGATCGACTCCTTCTCTGCCTCGAGACGGTCGGCGACGGCGTGCAGCGCCTCGCGGAACGCCTGGTTCATCGTGTTGGCGGACTGGCCCGGGGCGTCCAGGACCAGCGTGACGACGCCGGTCTCGTCCTTCTCCCAGCGGATGGCGGTGCTCTCGGTCATGACGGGGGTCTCTCCGTTGAGTTCGTGAGGTCTCGTGGTTCCACCGGGACGGT
>NZ_JACADT010000257.1:0-6615 GCF_013421635.1 Streptomyces sp. UH6
GCGGACCGGTCGTCCGTTTTTGTAGTGTTGCGGCGCCCACCGAGGTCTACACCGAGCCGCTGCTGACCGCTCTCGCCGCGTGGGCCCTGTACGCGACGATGACCGGGCGCTGGCTGTGGGCCGGCGCGCTGGCCTGTCTGGCCGGGCTGTCGCGGCCCAACGGCCTGGCCGTCGCGGCGGCGGTGGCGGTGACCGCCGGGTGGCACGCGGTCACCCTGCTCCGGCAGCGGCGCGCCTCCTTCCACAGCCTGTGGAAACCGCTGACGGGAACGGCCCTGGCGCCCCTCGGGTGGGTGGGGTTCGTCCTGTGGGCCGGCCTCCGGGAGGGTGATCCGCTGGGCGGCTACCTCGCCGTCCAGCGCAGGTGGGGCTCGGTCTTCGACTTCGGCCGGGGCAACCTGGAGTTCGTCGGCCACCTGCTGCGCCACCCGGACAAGCTGCTGTTCACGGTGGCGCTGGCGGTGATCCTGCTGGCGCTGCTGCTCCTCGGTCTGCTGATCGCCGACCGCGCGCCGCTGCCGCTGGTGGTCTACAGCGCGGTGCTGGTGCTCGTCGCGGTGGGCGGCTCCGGCTACTTCGCGTCCAAGCCGCGGTTCCTGCTGCCCGCCTTCCCGCTGCTGCTGCCCCTCGCGGCGGCGCTGACCAGGACGGCGAGAGCCCGGCCCCGGCACGCGACGCTGGTGGTCACGGCCCTGGCCGGGCTGTCGTTCGCCTACGGGGCGTACCTCGTCGTCATGGCGACGTCGCCCCTCTGAGGGCCTGGGCGCCTGAAGCCCTGGAGGCACGGGCGCCCACGGCCCGGGGCTCACTCCTCGTCGTCGGGCTTGTCCGCCTCGTCGACCTCCTGCTCCAGGCCCAGCGTCTCCACCAGGTGCCGGTCGAACTCGATGGCCGCGCGGACCCAGCTGACCGTGGAGGACACGAAGTGCTCCAGGCTGACGCCCATGCCGATCAGCATCTGGGCCTCGCCGATCAGGCGGACCGTGCCGTCGTCGTGGGTGTGGGTGTAGACCTTGGGCCACAGGGTGCGGCGGTTCCAGTCGTCGATGGCCTCGAGGAGCTGCGGCTTGGCCTCGATGCCGTGCGGGCGGTCGTAGAACGTCCGCACCGAGAAGATGGCCTGCTCGTTCTCGCCGCGGAACATGAAGTACGTGCGGAAGTTCTCCCACGGGGCGGCGAGGTCACCCTCGTCGTCCACCACGAACTTCAGCTCCATCTGCTCGAGAAGCTGCTTCACCAGGTCCTGATCCGGGACAACGGGGCCCGCCGGTCCCTGCTGCGGCTGGGGCTGGTCCCCCTGGCCCCCGAAGTTCGGAATCGAGGACGGGTCGATGCTCACCGTAATTTTCCCTTCGTATGGATCTCCCGCCAGTCTCCCCCACGGGGGGCGGGTCCCTGCAACCCCTGGGCCGCTCGGGGCGTCGTACGTGGCGTGATCCGACCCGGTCGGAGAGGTGGCGGAAGGTGCAGGATGAGGGATCCGGACAAGCGGCCGAGCGGCACGCTGATCGTCGTGCTCGCGCTGGCGGCGGTGCTCCTGCTGTCACTCCTGATGTCCGTCGCCGTCATGGTGGCCTCCTCACCGTCCGAGGCGGACTGCGGCGAGGCCTTGGCCTACGGCGCGGCCGGCCCGCCGCCGGCCCGGGCCACGGACCTCAGGTGCGAGGTCGGGACGTGGGACATGACCACCTACGACGTCACCTTCCGCCTCCCGGCGGACCAGGCGCGGTCCTGGGTGGCCGACAACTACCCGGACGAGGAGCCCTGGACGGACGGCGACCACGTCCTGCACCTGGAGGTCGGCTTCGAGGAGACCTCCGACAGGGCGTCCACCGTCCGCGTGGAGGTGACGCCCCACGCGGACGGGACCTCCACCGTGACGTGGTGGGCGATGGGGATCTGAGCGCACGGCGCCGCGGTCCCGCCCGCGCCTCCGCGGCCGGGACCGGACCGGGACCAGGACGGGTACCGCCCCGGAGTGATCCCCGGGGCGGTGCCTCGTCAGCCCGCGGTGACCGTGAGGCCCGCGCCCGCCTCGGGGGCGCGGTCGACGCGGACGGTGTCGCCGTCCTTGATCTCCCCGGAGATGATCTCCTTGGCCAGGCTGTCGCCGATCGCCGTCTGGATCAGACGACGCAGCGGGCGGGCGCCGTACGCGGGGTCGAGCCCCTTCTCCGCGAGCCAGGCGAGGGCGGCCGGCGTGATGTCGAGCGTGAGCCGCCGCTCCGCCAGCCGCTTCGCGAGACGCCCGATCTGGAGCTCGGCGATCCGCTCCAGCTCCGCCTTGGTGAGCGCGGAGAAGACGACCAGGTCGTCCAGCCGGTTCAGGAACTCCGGCTTGAACGACGCCCGCACGACCTCCAGCACCTGCTCCCGCTTGGTCTCCTCGCTGGTCAGCGGGTCCACCAGGAACTGGCTGCCCAGGTTGGAGGTGAGGATCAGGATGGTGTTGCGGAAGTCGACCGTGCGGCCCTGGCCGTCGGTGAGGCGGCCGTCGTCGAGGACCTGGAGCAGGATGTCGAAGACCTCCGGGTGCGCCTTCTCCACCTCGTCCAGCAGGACGACGCTGTACGGCCGCCGCCGCACCGCCTCGGTGAGCTGGCCGCCCTCCTCGTAGCCGACGTACCCGGGGGGCGCGCCGACCAGCCGGGCCACGCTGTGCTTCTCGCTGTACTCCGACATGTCGATGCGGACCATCGCCCGCTCGTCGTCGAAGAGGAAGTCCGCGAGCGCCTTGGCGAGTTCGGTCTTGCCGACGCCGGTCGGGCCGAGGAAGAGGAACGAGCCGGTCGGCCGGTCCGGGTCGGCGATGCCGGCCCGGGTACGGCGCACCGCGTCGGAGACGGCCGCCACGGCCTGCTTCTGGCCGATCAGGCGGCGGCCCAGCTCCTCCTCCATGCGGAGCAGCTTGTGCGTCTCGCCCTCCAGCAGCCGCCCGGCGGGGATGCCCGTCCAGGAGCCGACCACGTCCGCGATGTCGTCCGGGCCGACCTCCTCCTTGACCATGGTGTCGGCCTGGGTGACCTCCGCCTCGGCCTCGGAGGCGGCCTCCAGCTCGCGCTCCAGTGACGGGATCTCGCCGTAGAGCAGCTTGGAGGCGGTGTCGAAGTCGCCGTCACGCTGGGCCCGTTCGGCCTGGCCGCGCAGCTCGTCCAGCTTCTCCTTCAGCTCACCGACCCGGTTGAGGGACTGCTTCTCCTTCTCCCAGCGGGCGTTGAGGCCGCGCAGCTCCTCCTCCCGGTCGGCGAGGTCGCGCCGCAGCCGCTCCAGCCGCTCCTTGGATGCCTGGTCGGTCTCCTTGGAGAGCGCCAGCTCCTCCATCCGCAGCCGGTCGACGGAGCGCTGGAGCTCGTCGATCTCCACCGGGGAGGAGTCGATCTCCATGCGCAGCCGGGAGGCCGCCTCGTCGACCAGGTCGATCGCCTTGTCGGGCAGGAAGCGGGAGGTGATGTAGCGGTCGGAGAGGGTGGCCGCGGCGACCAGCGCGCTGTCGTTGATCTGCACCTTGTGGTGCGCCTCGTAGCGGCCCTTGAGTCCGCGCAGGATGGCGATGGTGTCCTCGACCGACGGCTCGGCGACCAGCACCTGCTGGAAGCGCCGCTCCAGGGCGGGGTCCTTCTCGATCCGCTCCCGGTACTCGTCGAGCGTCGTGGCGCCGACCATCCGCAGCTCGCCGCGGGCCAGCATCGGCTTGAGCATGTTGCCCGCGTCCATCGCCGAGTCGCCGCCGGCACCCGCGCCGACCACGGTGTGCAGCTCGTCGATGAAGGTGATGATCTGCCCGTCCGAGTCCTTGATCTCGGCGAGCACCGTCTTCAGCCGCTCCTCGAACTCGCCGCGGTACTTGGCGCCCGCGACCATCGCGCCGAGGTCCAGCGCCACCAGCCGCTTGTTCTTCAGCGACTCGGGCACGTCCCCCTTCACGATCCGCTGGGCGAGGCCCTCGACGACGGCGGTCTTGCCGACGCCGGGCTCGCCGATGAGCACCGGGTTGTTCTTGGTGCGCCGCGACAGCACCTGCACCACGCGGCGGATCTCGTGGTCCCGGCCGATGACCGGGTCGAGCTTGCCCTCGCGGGCGGCGGCGGTGAAGTCGGTGCCGAACTTCTCCAGCGCCTTGTACTGACCCTCCGGGTCCGGGGTCGTCACCCGGCGTCCTCCCCTGCTCCTCTGGAACGCGTCCAGCAGCTTCTTCGCGTCGGCTCCCTGCCGGGAGAGTACGTCGCCGGCCGCACCGCCCTTGTCGGCGACGCCGATCAGCAGGTGCTCCGTGGAGATGTACTCGTCGCCCAGCTCCTTGGCCCGCTGCCCGGCGTCCGCGACCACGGCCAGCAGCTCACGGTTGGGCTGGGGCGGCGCGACCGTCGACCCGGTCACGCTGGGCAGACCGGCCAGCACCCGCTCCGTGCCCTGCCGCACGGCCGCGAGGTCGGCCTCCACGGCGGCCAGCAGGTCCACGATGTTCTCGTTCTCCTGGCCCTCCAGGAGCGCCAGCAGAAGATGGGCGGGCGTCAGGTCCGGGTGCCCTTCGGTCACCGCGCGGCTGCTCGCCGCGTTCAGCGCCTCCCGGCTCCTGTTGGTCAGCTCGGCGTCCACGTCCGGTGTCTCCTCCCTCGCCTGCGTCACGACCGCTCTACGTCACGACGGCCCGGCGTCACGATTGCCCTGCGTCACGACCGCGTACGCACTCACGCGTCGGTTACCCGTTCTGACGCGGCCAACGTCCACAAAGTTGAGTCTATTCCACTCAATGCGCGGACGACCGGAGGAGTTCCCGCGGGAGGCGTCCGCGGGAGTACCTGCGGACACACGACAGCGGCGCCACCGTGTTCAGGTCACGGTGGCGCCGCTGCCGGGGGGAAGCGCCTGAGCGATCGTGGAAAGTTGGGGGTATCGCTTCAGGCACTGCGGGGGGTGGCTGATGGAACGCCGGGCAGTTCTTGGGGGGTGAACTCCCGGTGGTCCCTTTGGTCCAGGTTCACGAAGATCATTCCATACCGGATGGCGCATCGAACCGGCTGCGGCGCTCCACGGGGGCGCCGCAGGCATCGGTACGCCCGCACGTCCTCCTCCTCGTCGCGCGTCACCACGACCGGCTCCCCGAAGACGGTGACCATCAGGGAGTCGCCGGCGTGCGGGATCGCGGTGACCAGGTCGACGAAGTGCCAGCCGGACCGGTAGGCCACGGCCATCTCGCGACGGAACGAGCGGTCGTCCGGCGGCGTGCTCATGCTCCCGCGCCCGCCTCGGCGTGGTACCCGGCGGGGTCGGCCGTCACGACGTCCCAGGACCAGTCGGCCTGGACACTGCCGCTGTCGGCGCCCGGGCTGCTCCAGCCCCAGTCGGCCGGGCCGGCGACGCCGAGGATCGCACCCGCCGAGAAGGCGACAGCAAGCGCCGAGAGAAGCAATCTCTTGCACATGATGGGCTTCGTCCTCACTTCCCAATTCGATCCCCCGCCGCATCAGACGATGGCGCATACCGGCACACGATGGCCAGTTCGAAGATGCATCATGTTCCTGCACGTTCATGACCCTGGGGGGCGGAGATTTGGGACATACCGACACAACAGGGGCGCATCCCCACGGGATGGAGGATCTGTGCGCGGATGGCCGACGGCTCTACGCCGATTCGCTGCGCCTTGGCCGCATCCGTCGCTCGGAGGCCGAAACCGCGCCATGCCTGCTGGAGTTCGCTCTGCTCCAGCCGGACCCCGACGACTCCGCGTGGCTCCGGCCGGTGCCGCCGATGACCGCCCTCTCGCAACGGCTGCTGCCGCTCGAGCGGGACATCCGGCAGCGGCGTGAGCAAGCCGTCCAGCTCGCCCAGGCCTTCGAGCCGTTCCTCTCCATCGCCACCCACAGCCGGCCCACCACCCACGCCATCACCGTGCTGGAGGGCGTCGAGCGGATCAACGAGGCGATCCGGCTGGCCCAGTCCAACTGCCGCCAGGAGATCCTCTCCGTCCAGCCCGGCGGCGGGCGGAGCGAACCGGCCCTCACCACGTCGTTCCGGCTCGCCCAGGAGGCGCCGCGCGGCATCGTGGCCCGCGTGCTCTACCAGCACACCGCGCGCCACAGTCCCGGCACCCTCAACTACGCGCGGATGATGAACGACACCGACATGGAGTTCCGCACCGCGCGGGAACTGGTCGACCGTCTGATCATCTTCGACCGGCAGGTGGCCTTCATCCCCGCGCAGGACGACCGCAAGGTCGCCCTGGAACTGCGCCACCCCGGTCTGGTCGACTACCTGGTCAAGGTCTTCGACCAGCAGTGGCGCAACGCGGACCCGCTCTTCCAGGAGCAGGCCAGGGAAGTCTCCGTGGACGGCGTGCCGGAGATCCAGCGGACCATCGCCCGGCTGCTGGTCGAGGGCCAGGTGGACGAGGCGATCGCGCGCCGGCTGGGCATGAACGTGCGCACCTGCCGCGCCCACATAGCCAAGCTCGCCGCCGCGCTGGGCAGCGGCAGCCGCGCCCAGCTCGGCTACCTCATCGCCCGCTCGGGGCTCCTCGACGACGAGACGGAGCCGATGGAGACCCCCCTGGAGACCGAGGGCCCCACGGGGCCTGTGGGGCCCGCGAAGCCCGCGGTGGAGGACTAGGGCCGCCGC
>NZ_JACADT010000258.1:0-6608 GCF_013421635.1 Streptomyces sp. UH6
CGCCCCCCGCCGCACACGAACCGGAACTGCCGGCGCTCGTCCCGGAGCAAGTGCGGGGCCTGCCCGAGCACGTCGGCAAGCGCCCCCCGGCGTACCCGCCCTACCCCAAGGCCAAGCCGTCCCTGAACGACGGTGACACCTTCGCGGCGCTCACGCCGGAGATCGTGCTGGACGGCCTGCTCACCGACGGGCTGGCGGTCCGGGGCGTCTCCGTACGCGGCGACTCCCACCGCTGGGACGGCAGCTGCCGCCAGGACGCGATGACCATCACCCGCATCGGCGCGCCCGACAAGGAGCTGCTGGTCCTCGCCGTCGCCGACGGCGTCGGATCGTCCAGGCGGTCCCACGTCGCCGCCCACGACGCGACCCGCAGGGTGGCGGGCCGGCTGCACCAGATCGCCGCCGACCTGCACCAGGCGTTGGCGCAGGAGGACCTCGCCACGCTCAACGGCCTGGCGAACCGGGTGATCGCGACCTCGGTGGAGGATCTCCGCCGTGCCTGGGGCGCGGGCTCCGACCCCGACTACAGCGACCGGGACTACGCGACCACCCTGCACGTCCTCCTCGTGCCGTCCGACCCGGCTCTGCGGCAGCGGGCGCTGATCGGCGTCGGCGACGGCGGCCTGCTGATCCTCCGCGACGGCCGCTGGTACGGCGGGCCGGGCGCCGACGAGGCCATGGTCGACACCCGTACCGCCGCCCTGCCCGTCTCCTACGGCAGCGCCGTCACCCACATCGTCACCACGGCCCCCGGTGACGTCCTGGTGCTCGGCACCGACGGCATCGTCAACCCGATCAACCAGGAACGCGAGGTCGCCGAGCGTCTCGCCGGCTACTGGGGCTCGGGCGAGGTCCCGGCGCTCTCCGACTTCCTCTGGCAGGCCCAGCTGCGTGCCAGGACGTACGACGACGACCGCACGGTGATCTGCGTCTGGGAAGGGGCGACCCGATGAGCGCCGACGACGGCCAGGACGTGCCCCGTACGTCGCTCGTCCTGCGTGACCGGATGGGCAGCGGCGGCCAGGGCGACGTCTATCCGGTCGAGGGCGTCGGCGACCTCCTGTTCAAGGAGTACAAGAACCCCCACACCGTCGACCAGGCGGCCCTGTCCGTCCTGCCCGCCTTCCGGCAGTCGCTCGCCGCGGCCGATCGCGCACGCCTCGACGCCGTCGCCGCATGGCCCCTGTGCCGGGTGACCGACGGCGGCCGGGCCGTCGGCTTCCTGATGCGGCGCGCCCCCGACCGTCTGACCTGGCAGGCGCCGAGCGGCCGGACCAAGCTGCTGGAACTCCAGCACGCCCTCCACCCGCCGAAGGCCGGCACCCGGAGCGTGCCGCAGCCCTCACCGGAGCAGCGCAGGGCACTGGCGGCGGCCTGCGCCGACGCGGTGGACTGGTTCCACGGCGCCGGCATGGTCATCGGGGACATATCCCACGCCAACATCCTCTGGTCCCTCTCGCCGGAACCGTCGGTCCACTTCCTCGACTGCGACGGCTTCCGGCGCGTCGGCGGCGCCGCCGTCCAGGCCCAGGCCGACACCCCGGACTGGGGCGACCCGCTGACCCCGCCGTCCCAGGCGTGCGTGGACAGCGACGCCTACAAGACGGCACTGGCCGTCGTCCGCCTCCTCACCCAGGATCCGTACGTCACCCCGGGCGCGACCCTGCGGCTCGTCCCCGGCTGCCTCAACGACCGCCAGGAGTCCGCCGTCCGCAGCCTCTTCCAGCAGGCCACCGGCCCGCGCGGCACCCGCCCCAAGCCCGCCGAGTGGCGCAACGCCCTCAGCGACCGCGGCACCATCCAGCTCCGCGCCACCACCCCCCGCCAACGGCCGGCCGTCGACACGTCCGTCCTGGACGGCATCCGCAACCGCAAACCGATCCCCCTGCGGGGGCGATGACCAGTTGGCCGGGGCCTCATCGAGTGCCCCGGTCGACAGGGTCGTCTCATCGGAAGTAACTCAGTGTCGTCTGACGCATCTGCTAAACCTGCTCAGGAAATTCCCAGTTGCCAGAGGAGTCTGTGTGGCCCTTCACGCCGATCAGTCACGTCCAGTGGAGGGCCTCTACGAGCGCCTCATCACGCTCCGCGTGAGCCAGCAACTCGACAAGCTGGCGGAAATGGGCTGGCGTCCCGTCACCGCTGAAGTAGGTGCAGAGTCCGTGCCTCACGTGTTGGCCCGGCATGTGGCGGAGAACGTCCAAGGGCTGCTCCACAATCTCGATCCAGATGAGCGTGTCCACGCGGCCAACCACATCCTCGACGCGATCAGCACGCTCGACGGTGCGCGGGAATGGGTCGATCACGTCATCCCGGGACCGCGTCAACTACTCGCCGTGGCCCGCAAAGAGGCAGCGGGGGTCTACGCGCTTCGCCCCGGCATACCGCTCTCCGACACCGCACTGCTCACCAACTCTCCCGACGAGCCCAGCCTTGGCTTCGAGCTACGCGCCGAGTTGGCCACGGCGGACCGAGTCGACCTACTCTGCGCTTTCGTCAAATGGCACGGGCTGAGGATCATCGAGCAATCCCTTCAAGCCGCCCGCGACCGCGGCGTCCCGATCCGCGTCATCACGACCACGTACATCGGTGCTACCGAGCGGCGCGCCCTTGACCGCCTGGTGCGCGAGTTCGGTGCGGAGGTCAGGGTCAACTACGAGACCCGGTCTACCCGACTGCATGCAAAGGCCTGGCTGTTCCGGCGCAACAGTGGCTATGACACTGCCTACGTGGGGAGTTCGAATCTCTCGAAGGCCGCACTCCTCGATGGTCTCGAATGGAACGTCCGCCTTTCGAGTGTGGCTACGCCCGACGCTCTCCGTAAGTTCGAAGCTACCTTCGATGCGTACTGGGAGGATTCGGCCTTCGAAGCGTACGACCCGGACAGGGACGGCGACCGCTTGCAGGAGGCGCTCACGATCGCCGGAGGAGCATCCCCGTCCGGCAAGGGCACACGACGGATCACCCTTTCTGGCTTGGAGGTCCGTCCCTACCCCCACCAGCGCGACATGCTGGAGCGACTGGAAGTTGAGCGCGTGGTCCACGACCGGCACCACAACCTGCTGGTTGCGGCCACCGGTACGGGCAAGACGGTCATGGCGGCACTCGACTACAAGCAACTCCGCAAGAGATTGGGTCGCGATCTGCGCCTTCTCTTCGTGGCGCATCGCAAGGAAATCCTCCAGCAGTCGATGCGCACCTACCAGGACGTTCTCGTGGATCCGAACTTCGGAGAGGAGCTGTACAGCGGGGAGATCCCGGAGCGTTGGACGCACGTCTTCGGCAGCGTGCAGTCCCTGAACGCTCGGGCGCTCGACCGCCTTGCTCCCGATCACTTCGATGTGATCGTGATCGATGAGTTCCACCACGGCACGTCGCTCACGTACCGGAAGATCGTCGATCACTTCAAGCCAAGGGAACTCCTCGGGCTCACCGCGACGCCCGAGCGGATGGACGGCAAGAACATTCAGGACGAGTTCTTCGACGGTCGGATTGCTGCTGAGATGCGACTCTGGGAGGCGCTGGAGAACGATCTCCTCAGCCCCTTCCATTACTTCGGCATCACGGACAACACCGATCTCAGTGCTGTCGAGTGGAAGCGGGGCTCCTACGACGCCGATGCCCTGAGCAATGTCCTCACGGGCAATGACGCTCGCGCCCGCCTCATCGTGCGAGCGGTGCAAGACAAGGTGGCTGACCCGCGAGCCATGCGCGCGCTGGGTTTCTGTGTCTCGGTAGCCCATGCAGATTTCATGGCCAAGTTCTTTCAGTCTGCGGGGTTCAACGCCGTGGCGCTCTCCGGCAAGACCCCGCCGGACGAGCGCAGGAAGGCCCTGGCCGATCTTCGCGCAGGCGACCTGCATGTGATCTTCTCGGTCGATCTCCTCAATGAGGGACTCGACATTCCCGATGTCGATACTCTGCTGCTCCTGCGCCCCACCTCCAGTGCCACGGTATTCCTCCAGCAACTGGGCCGTGGGCTGCGCCGATCCGAGGGCAAGGCAGTTTTGACCGTCTTGGACTTCATCGGGCAGCATCGCAAGGAATTCCGCTTCGAAAACCAATTCAGAGCGCTGACGAACCTTACGCGAAAGCGCCTCCTCGGTCACATCGAGGACGGTTTTCCGCAGCTTCCCTCAGGGTGTGAGATCCTCCTGGAGGAGAAAGCAAAGAAGATCATCATCGCCAACATCAAGGATCAGATTGGCGTCAACGTCACGGCTCTGGCGCGTGAGGTGGCGCAGTACAAGGAGACCTCCCTCATTAGCTATGTGGCGAAGAGTGGCCGCGAACTCAAGGAGGTGTACCGCGGTAATGGGAACTCCTGGACGGGGCTCCTCCGTCGGTCAGGTCTGCTTCCCGCGAAGGGGCCCGAGGGTGAAGCGCAGTTGCTGCGTCGCGTCCCCTCTTTCCTGCATGTCGACGATCCGGCCAGAGTCCAGGCGTACACCCGCATGTTGCAGGACGACGCTCCGCTGTACGGCGATCTCGACGAGCAGGGCAAGGCGTACGCGCGGATGTTCTTTTTTCAGCTGTGGCCTCTCGGGGGTGTGACTCGCAAGGGCTTCAGTGACTACGACGAGGGCCTCGCGTTGCTTCGTGAGCACCCGGCCGTGCGGCACGAATTGCGACAGGTGTTGGCCTACAACCTGGAGCGCACGGAGCATGTGCCGATCCGGTTGCTGGGTGTCGGAGGTGCCGCCGGTATCCCGTTGACCGTGCACGCTTCTTACAGCCGTGAGGAGATTCTGCCGGCGCTTGGCCAGTCGGAGGTGGGTGGTTTCATGCCGGGTGACTTCCGCGAGGGCGTGAAGTGGTGTGAGTCGATAAGGACCGACGCCCTGTTCATCACGCTGGAGAAGGATGAAAAGGACTTCTCCCCGCAGACGCGGTACCACGACTACGCGATCAACGAGAAGCGGTTCCACTGGGAGTCACAGAATCAGACGTCGGAGACGTCGAACACCGGTGTCCGGTATCAAAACCACGTGTCTTTGGGTACCAGCGTGTTGCTGTTCGTGCGGCGTTACAAGAACACCGACATCGGCGGTGCTCAACCCTGGATGCTCCTCGGGCCGGCGAAGTACGTGGAGCACACGGGCAGTAAGCCGATGGCCATCACGTGGGACCTGCAGCACGAGATTCCTGCGGACGTGTGGAGCTACTCGACCATCAAGGCCGGATAGTGCTCGGCATGCCCGTTGGCGGCGGTCGACAATCGGACTATTTCGGTAAATTCGCCCATACGGCAAAGGCTTGGCAGTATGGCCGTACAAGACGCGCGAGAGCGCGGCCACAGGTGACCCCGGCGGTGCTACCAACACCCCGGGGTCCGGCATCAGGAGAACACAACTCCCATGCAGATTCATCGTATCCCGGTGCATGACCGGGACTTCGTGATCATCGCCAACCAGGCCATCCAGGACCGGCGGCTCTCCCACACCGCGCGGGGCATCCTCGCGCTGATCCTGTCCCTTCCGAACGGCGTCGGGGAGAACGTCCGGAGCCTGAGCGACGACTACCCGCAGGGCAGGAGCGCGGTCGCCAAGGCGGTCGCGGAGCTGCGGAAGCTCGGGTACTGGGTGACGAGTACGCGTCGTGAGCTCGGGACCGGGCGGATCGTCTCCAAGGTGGACGTGTACGAGCTGCCCGGGGTCGCGGGGGCGGGGGCCGTGAGTCCGGCGGGCGGGCTGGCCCCTGCGGTTGGGCCGCCGGTTCCCACCCGTCCGGGTACCGGTGACGTGGGCGCCGGGAACGCGGGCACGTCCCCTTGGGCGGGAAAGGAACGGGGGAAGGACGGGGAAAAGCCCTCCCTGATCCGCCGACGGCGACGGAACCGGGGGAAGGCGGACCGCGGACAGAGGGACCGCGGGCAGACGGGCCGGGGGATCGGGCGGGCGGTGGCGGACGCCGAGGACGAAGCGGGGGCCGTCGCGGACGGCGGGGAGGGAGGGGCGGGCGAGCGGCCGGATCCGAGCGGGGTGGCCGAGGCCGATGCGGCCCGGGCGGCGCACGAGGTCGAGGCCGCGCGGGTGCTGAGACGGCTCGAAGCGGTGGACGCCCGGCTGCGGCTCGGTGAACGGCAGGTCCGCGAGCTCGTGCCCGCCGTGTGCCGGTGGCTGGTGCGCGGTGCCACCGTCGTCGAGATCACCGACGCGCTGACGCAGGGCCTGCCGGGCAAGGTCTACAGCGTGGGGCGTCTGCTCGCCGACCGCCTGGAGCGCAAGCTGCCCGCCCCCAGACGGCGGTGGAAGAGCTTCGCCGAGTGCGGCAGTCCCGGGTGCGGGGGCCTTCTGCCCGACGGGCAGGAGACGGGGATCTGTACCGGCTGCGCGGTCGGGTGCGTCGAGTACTTCGCGATCGACTGCGCCACCGGGGTCGTGACCGATCGCGGGGCGGATGCCGCGTCGCCGGGCAGGGTGCCGACACCTGCGACTGTGCCTCTGCCCGCAACGGTGCCTCTGCCCGCGAGTGTGCCTCCGCCTGCGGCTGGACCTCCGCCTGCCGCCGGGTCTCGGCCCGCGCCTCCGCCTGTGGCGTCGCCCGTCGAGGTCACGCGGGATGCGTGTCCGGCCGTCCCCGATCCGGCGGGACGGGTCGGGGAGCTG
>NZ_JACADT010000259.1:0-6598 GCF_013421635.1 Streptomyces sp. UH6
CTCGTGTAAGTCCTCTCGATTCTGTGACGCACCAGAACGGCACACAGCGGGACAGAAGCGATCGCGCCGCCTGCGGGCTCTCAAGGCGGAGCCGTGGTCGCCGGCCGCCTCTCTCCCGCGGTGCCGCGGCCGAAGCGGCCGGCTCACCGGCTCGCCGACCCGGTGGGCGGGCCGTCGCACTCCCGGCTCCGCCCGCACTCCGCACCGGCTCCACCGCAGGACGCACTGCCGCAAGAACGCACCACCGCAGGGACGCACCGCCGCACCACGGTCCCGCCGTCCTTCCCCACGGCGGGACCGCCGGCATACCGAAAGGACGTTCCACTACGGCATTCGTGGCCATTTCCGTCCGGACCGCCCAGAGGCGGGAATCCTTCCGGTCCCGGCCGCTTCCGCTTCCGCACCCGCGCGCATCCGAAAGGCCTGTCGATGAGACCAACGACCTACCACCGCGGCCGCTCCGGCTACCGACGCCGCAAGCGGCTGACGGCCGCCCTGTCCGTCGTCGCGGCCTTTCTCACCCTGGCCGTGCTGACGGTGGCCCAGCCGTCGGCCGACGCCACCGTCCAGGCCGCGGCGCTGCCGTACCAGGACGCCTCCCTGGCCGTCGACGAACGGGTGGACGACCTGCTGGCGCGGATGACGCTGGACGACAAGATCGGTCAGATGACGCAGGCGGACAAGGACGCGATCGTCCCCCAGTCAGACGTGAAGACCTACCGCCTCGGTTCGGTCCTGTCCGGCGGCGACGGCACGGTGAGCCCCAACACCGCGCAGACCTGGGCCGACACCTACGACGCCCTCCAGCGGCAGGCCGTCGCCACACCGCTCGCCATCCCGATGATCTACGGCATCGACGCGGTGCACGGCGCCAACGCGGTCCGCGGCGCGACGATCTTCCCCCACAACATCGGCCTGGGCGCCACCCGCGACCCCGCGCTCGTCGAGCGGATCGGACGGGCGGTCGCCGAGGAGGTGTCCGGCACGGGCGTCGACTGGACCTTCGCCCCGTGCCTGTGCGTGGCCCGCAACGACCGCTGGGGCCGGACCTACGAGTCGTTCGGCGAGACGCCCGAGCTGGTCTCCTCCATGGCCACCGTCGTCGACGGCTTCCAGGGGGCCGACGGACCCGGCTCGGCGCCGGCCTCCGTACTGGCCACCGCCAAGCACTACATCGGCGACGGCGGCACCACGAACGGCACCGACCAGGGCAACACCCAGCTGACCGAGGCCGAACTGCGCTCCGTCCATCTGCCGCCGTTCAAGGCGGCGGTGGACCGGGGCGTCGGCTCGGTGATGCTGTCCTACAGCAGCTGGAACGGCGTCAAGGTGCACGGGCACAAGTTCCTCGTCACGGACCTGCTCAAGGGGGAGCTGGGCTTCGACGGCTTCGTGGTCTCCGACTGGGCGGCCGTCGACCAGCTCGACGGGCAGACCGGCTTCACCGCCGACGAGGTGAGCAAGGCGGTCAACGCGGGCGTCGACATGGTCATGGTGCCGACCGACTACAAGAAGTTCATCAGCCTCCTGCGGGCCGAGGTGAACGCCGGCCGGGTGCCGATGTCACGCATCGACGACGCCAACCGCCGCATCCTCACCCAGAAGTTCCGGCTCGGGCTGTTCGAGAAGCCGTTGACGGACCGCGCGTACACCTCGACGGTCGGCTCCGCCGAGCACCGGGCGCTGGCCCGCCAGGCCGTGCGCGCGTCGCAGGTGCTGCTCAAGAACGAGGGCGGCGTGCTGCCGCTGGCCAAGTCCGCCAAGCTGTTCGTGGCCGGCAAGTCGGCCGACGACATCGGCAACATGAGCGGTGGCTGGACGATGAGCTGGCAGGGCAGGAGCGGCGACATCACCCCCGGCACCACCGTCCTGGAGGGCATCCGAGAGGCCGCCACCGACTCCTCGCGCGTCACCTACGAGCGGTACGGGAACGGCATCGACGGCAGCTACACGGCGGCCGTCGCCGTGGTCGGCGAGACCCCGTACGCCGAGGGCCGCGGCGACCGGCCGGGCGCGATGGGCCTCGACCAGGAGGACCTGCAGACCCTGGCGAAGCTGAAGGCCAGCGGCGTGCCGGTGGTGGTCGTGCTGGTCTCCGGCCGGCCGCTGGACATCGCCGCGCAGCTGCCCGACTGGAAGGCCCTGATCGCCGCCTGGCTGCCGGGCACCGAGGGCGGCGGCGTGTCGGACGTGTTGTTCGGCGACCACAGGCCGACCGGCAAACTGCCCATGACCTGGATGCGCAGCGCCTCGCAGCAGCCGATCAACCAGGGTGACGGCAAGGACGCCCTGTTCCCCTATGGGCACGGGCTGACGTACGGCACGGTGACCGAGCCCGAGCCCACGCCCACTCCGACCCCCACCCCGACACCGGGCAGCGGGATCTGCACCGTGACCGCCAAGGTGACCAGCTCCTGGTCCGGCGGCTACCAGGCCGACGTGACGGTGCGCAACACCGGGACCGCCCCGCTGACCGGCTGGGCGGCGAGCTGGGACCTCGGCAGCCGGACGATCACCAACGTGTGGAACGGCACCCTGACGACCAGCGGCGGCCGGGCCACCGTGCGCAACACGTCCTGGAACGGCACGGTCGCGGCCGGGGGCACGGTCACCTTCGGCTACACGGCGAACGGGTCCGCGGACGGCCTGCCGGCCCCGGACTGCACCGGAACGACAGGTGGCTGAACCGATCGGCGGCCGGCCGCGCTTGACGTGTCGTGACGTCTCGAGACGTGCCGAGGCCGGCCGGACGTGCCGAGGCGGGCCGGCCCGGCCGCGCGTGACGGCGTCGGGCGGCCGTGCCTGACGACGGACAGTGGGACAGGAGACCCCCATCCCGGCCGTCACCGCCCCCTCGCCCCCGCGGCGAGGGGGCGGTGACGGCCCGGGGCCTCCGAGGCGGGCGGCGCCGATGTCCGAGGCGCCGCGTAGGGTCCTGCCGTCGCGCGCACCCCACCCGGAGGTCGGTCATGACCCGGCACACCCCGCCCCGCCCCGCCGACGTGGCGGCACTCTTCCCGGAGCTCCTCCCGTTCCGCCGTGAGACGCTCCGGCTCCACCCGCGGGCGGGGAACCCGACGCACCGGGAGAGCTCGTTCGGGGGGCCGCTGCTGTGGCCGGTGGAGGAGGCGTGGCCGGAATGCGCGGACGCCGACGCACACGTCGACCTGGGGAACGGAGTACCCGACGGAACCGCGACACCGCTGGTGCCCGTCCTGCAGATCCACCGGGCGGACGCGCCCGGTGTTCCGTTCCCGGACGGGACCGACCTGTTGCAGGTGCTGTGGTGCCCGTTCGACCACGACCCGCAGTACTGCCCCAGCCCCGTGGTCCGCCGGCGGGCGGCCGCGGCCGTGGGCGAGGTGCGGACCGCTCCGCCCGCCCCGGCCGGCGCGACCGAGGAGTACGTCCCCTCGCCCTGCGTGCTCCACCCCGAACAGGTCACCGAGTACCCGGACGCCGATCTGCCGGGTGACCTGCGGCGCGTCCTGCGCGAGCGTCTCGCCCTGCTGGAACAGGAGACGGGCCTGGAGTACGGGTCCGACCTCGCCTCGGCGCCCGGCGTCAAGCTGGGCGGATACCCCGGCTGGACCCAAGCTCCCCAGTGGCCCGGCTGTGACGCGTGCGGGCGGCCCATGGACCACCTGCTGACCGTCGCCAGCTGGGAGTACGACGGTGTGTGGAGCAGCTGGATCCCCCTGGAGGACCGGCCCGCGGCCGAGGGAGGGCGGGAGGACTTCCGCGACGAGCGGTCGCTGTCCGTCCGCGAACCGGCGGGACTGATGCTCGGCGACGCGGGCGGGATCTACCTCTTCGAGTGCCGGGCCTGCCCCGAACGCCCGGTCGCCCACCGCTTCGACTGCTCCTGACATCCGGTGGACCGGTCGCGGGCCGCGGCCGGGGAGGCTGAGTACCCGTACTCATGACCCGGCCCGCCGCTTCCGCGACGCTGGACGCGTACGACGACACGAGGGGGGATCCATGAGCCGGCCGCTGCTCTTTCTCGACGTCGACGGGCCGCTCAACCCGTACGCCGCCGCACGGCCGGCGCCCCTGCCCGGGTACCGGGCGCGACCCGTCCCCACCACGCTCGAGGCCCGTCCCTGGCGGCTCTGGCTCAACCCGGCCCACGGCCCCGCCCTGCTCCGTCAGGGCTTCGACATCTGCTGGGCCACCGCCTGGATGTCCGAGGCCAACCGGCACATCGGCACCGTCCTCGGCCTGCCGGAGCTGCCGTTCGTGGACTTCGGCGACGACCTGTTCCGGGAGCGGGCCGACGGCGTCCACTGGAAGACCGCGGCGATCGTCGAGCACGCCGCGGGCCGCCCGTTCCTCTGGGTCGACGACGAGACGACCCTCCTGGACGACCTGTACGTCGCCGCCTGGTCCCCCGCCCCCGCGGCGCTCCACCACGTCGACCCCCGCGTCGGGCTCCGGCTGGAGGACTTCCTCGCGCTCGGCGACCTGGCGGCCGGACTCGAGGGTCTGCACGACCGGAGCGGCTCCCCCGACCGCGATCGCACGGAACTCGCCGGACTACGGGCAGTAGGTTGATCTCTTCTTATCATCGGATGGCCGCGCAAAAGCGGCCGTTCGATCATCTTGTGTCATTGCCGATCAACCTTTCTCCGTGCCGATGCAATCCGCGTACGTTGCGGTCGCAGGCGGGCTCGTCACCGGAGCCCGTTCCAGTCGACGAACAACGGAGGGCTCCAATGGCGGGCGTGGAAGTGGCACTCAAGGAACTGATGACCGAGATCGAGGGCTCGCTGGGCGCGGCCGTCGTCGACTACACCAGCGGCATGGCCCTCGGCAGCCTGGGCGGCGGCAAGGACCTGGACCTGACCGTCGCCGCGGCCGGGAACACGGACGTCATCCGTGCCAAGGTCCGCACCATGGAGCACCTGGGCCTCAAGAGCCAGATCGAGGACATCCTGATCACGCTCGGCACCCAGTACCACCTCATCCGGCTGGTGACGGGCCGGAACGGCAACGGTCTGTTCCTCTACCTCGTGCTCGACAAGGACCGTTCGAACCTCGCCATGGCCCGTCATGTGCTCAAGCGGGTGGAAGCGCAACTGGAAGTCTGAGCAGCCCGGCGACCCGGCGGACCCATGCCCGCGAATTGAAGAGTTCTTCAAGTCATCACATGGAGATCACTCCAATCCGTGAACGCGGGTCGGCCGGGTCGGGAAGATGAGCGGACAAATGCCCATGGCGCGGCCTGGGAGCGCCGCGCCATGGGGCCAGCCACCCCGACCGGCAGGAAGAGCGCCATGCAACTGCCCCTCTATCAAGCCAAGGCAGAGTTCTTTCGCATGCTGGGGCACCCGGCCCGCATCAGGATCCTGGAACTGCTCCAGCACGGACCGGTCCCGGTCCGGGATCTGCTCGCGGACATCGAGATCGAGCCCTCCAGCCTGTCGCAGCAACTCGCCGTCCTCCGCCGCGCCGGCATCGTCGTGTCCATCCGGGAGGGTTCCACCGTCAGCTACGCGCTGGCCGGCGGCGACGTGGCGGAACTCCTGCGCGCGGCCCGCCGCATCCTGACCGAGCTGCTGGCGGGACGGAACGAGCTCCTGGCCGAACTGCGCGAGACGGACACCCCCACGCCGCCGGTCGCGGCGGCCGCCGAACAGCCGACCGGAACGACGTATGCCGTTTCCGGCGGCCGCTCGCGGGCAGGCGAACTGACGACAGCCTACGAAGGGAGTGCCATGAGTGCCGGAGAGAAGGCCAAGGCCAAGGCCGAGAAGATCCTGGGCAAGGCAGTCCGCAAGGGGGCCCACGCCGCCGGTGACGACACCACGGCGGCCAAGGGCGGCGCCCTCGAGGCCCGCGGGCACGGCCGGGAGAAGAAGGAGAAGGGCAAGGACGCCTTCAAGCACTGACCCCGACCCCACGTCGGTCCCGGACCCGAGCGGGGCCGGACCGGCGTCGGTGCCGGACCCCACATCGGTGCACGAGCGGCCCGCCGCGCGCACGACGCGCACGGCGGGCCGCTCCCGTGCGCCGGTCAGCCCGTAGGCCCGGGCCGCGTGAGCCGGTCGACGGCGCTCCAGTCGAGCCGCGACTCCTCGCTGCCGTCGGGGACCAGGTTCCAGGTCCTGTCGAGCCAGTGCTGCACGGGTTCGAGCGGCAGGTCCAGGAGCGCGTACCCGGTGGCGCTCTGCAGCAGGATCCGGGCATGGATGCTGCCGGAGCAGCCGCAGCGGCAGCCGCCGGACGGCCAGACGCGCACGTCGCCGTCGCCGCTGGGCTGGTACAGCCCCTCCTGGAGCAGGTCGCGGGCCAACACCCAGCGGGTCCGGCGGTCCCCGTCGGCGGTGAAGCTCAGAGTCACGCCCAACGGCTCGGCCACGTCGTAGCGGAGGTGGACCCGCAAGGGCGCCGCCGCCTCCTGGTTGAGCACGAGGTGGCAGGTCAGCAGCAGGTCGACCGGGTCGTCTCGCCGGGACCGGCCGTCGGGACCGGTGCGTTGCACGGGGGACATGGAAGCGCTCCAGGAGGCAGGGCCGGCAGGGTGCCGCGCGGTGGACGCCGGGCGGCCCGCCCGGCGGAGTCCACCCTGGCCGCGGCACCTGCTCACCCGCGAGAC
>NZ_JACADT010000026.1:0-21009 GCF_013421635.1 Streptomyces sp. UH6
GCGGGGCAGCACACCCCTCGGACCCGTCCCGGCCGGCGGGTGTCACGGGGGAGGACACCTCGCGCCGGCCGGGACGGGGGTCTATCCGCGGCAGTGCCGCTCATACAGCTCCGCCAGAGCGCGCGCGTCCAGGGCGAGCGCTTCGAGGGCGGTGGCAGAGGCACGGTCGTCGGCGTCCATACGGTGGTCGAGGCGGTGACGGACCCGCTGCAGGAGCCAGTGGGCCGTCTCCCGGTCGGAACGGTCCGGCTCGCCGGACCCGTCGGCCTCGCCGGCCAGGAAGCGCTGCATCCGTTCGGCGAGGACACCGACCTCGGCTCGGAGCCCGGCCGTCACCGGGACCATACGGACGGGGTCCGGGAGGGTGCCGGGAAGCCCGCTGGTCAGCTCCAGGGCCTGTGCCGCCGCCTGCCTCACCGGGCCCAGGTCCACGGCGAACACCACGGAGTCCGCTCCCGTCAGGGCCTTCGCGCCCTGACGGGCAATGGCGGCGACCGCGTCCACAGGACACAGGGCGCCAGGGCCGTCCACTTCCACGAGCCAGTACGTCCGCTCGCCCTCCCGCACGCCCAGGCCGGGATGGGGCACACCCACGAAGGACCGGCTGTCGAGGCATTCGGTGCCCGGCACGCTCCAGTCGAGGCAGGCGCCGACCGGGACCAGGAAGTAGACGCCGCCGTTGTGCCTGTCCGCCCACACGCCGCCGCCTTCCGTCCGTGCGCCGAGGAACGCGGCCAGCCCTTCGGGGCAACTGGTGCCGGCAGCGGCCTCGACGACCCGGCCAGGCATGCGCACGGTGGTGAAGCTCCGACCGCACCGCAGCAGCAAGGTCCCCTCGGCCGGCCACGTCTGCCCGGCATGCTCGGGCTCGGACGCGGCGGACAGCAGCCAGCGCACCGCCGTCATGCGCCGCCTGCGTGCGGCCCTCGCATCGTCCTGCGGGGGGATCGTGCCGCGCGTCGTCATGGATGCCTCACGCTCGCGGTCGGGGTCTGTCAACTCGTCACCGCTCCCTCACCACCACTCGGGCAGGAGCGCCAAGCCGTCCGCCCGGGAGATGCGGACGCCTCGACCACCAGACAACTCCACGCGGACCACGTCCGGTGAGGACGATGCAGGTGTTTCCGGCTGAACCCCCTAGGGCGATTTGACTGTCCGTTTACCTGAGACCGCCGGGCGCCGCGCGCTACCGTGCCCGCATGGAGGGCACGCGGAACACGGCTCTTGAGAGCTGGATGCGCGAACACGGGCACAGCTCCAACAGCCTCGCGGAAGCGGTGAACAAGGCCGTGGAGCGGATCACCGGCAAACCTGGGGGACTCGACGGATCCTCCGTGCGCCAGTGGCGTGCCGGGCGGGTCCGGTGGCCCAAGTCGGCGACCCGCCGGGCACTGGAGGAGCTCTCGGGGCTGCCCGCCACCGACTTAGGGTTCGCGCCGCGAGCCCGCACCACGCCCCCCGCCTCCCACCGCCCCCCGGAGGAGCCCGTGAAACGCCGGAACCTGGTCGGCGGCATCGCCGCTGTCGCGGCCGTCGCCGCGGCCGCTCCGGGTGCGGGTGCCCCTCGCCGCATCGGCATGAGCGACATCGCCCGCCTCCGGAGCAGGTTCGCGGAGATCGTCGCCAGCGACCACCGCCACGGCGGCGTCCTGGACGTCGAGCAGCAGGCCGCCGCGCTCGCGGACGAGGCGCTCACTCTGCAGAACGCCGGATCGTCGACCCAACGGGTGCGCTCCCACCTCTACGCCACGGCCGCCGGCTTCCGCTCCTCCGCGATGTGGGCCGCCATCGACTGACGCCGCTACGGCGACGCCCAGCGGCACATGCGCGAGGCCCAGGCCCTCGCCGAGATGTCCGGGGACCAGACGATCAAGTTCAGGATCTGGTCCCACGCCGGGACGATGTACCGGCACATCGGCCGCCCCGCCGACGCCCTCGCGGCGAACAACGTCGCCCGCAGCCTGCACATCACCCGCCGCGACCCGCTCTTCGCCTCCCTGGGCCTCGCCCGGCAGGGCGCCATCCACGGCGTCGCCCAGGACCGCTCCGGTGCACGCCGCGCCTTCGGCCAGGCGCAGGAAGCCATGCATCGCGCGACCCCCGGAGAGGAACGGCCCGTGTGGCTCCTGGCCTTCTACGACGAGGCCGAGCTGAACAGCCTCGCCCTCTCCGCCCACCTGAGCCTGGGCGACTACGAGACCGCCGAGGCCCACGCCCACCGATGCCTGGCCGGCCCGCGCCCCCACATGCACCGTTCACGTTCCATCGCCACCACCAGGCTCGCCCACGCCCAGCTCTCCCAGGGCGACACCGACGCCGCCACCGCGACCGCCATGTCCGTCCCGGCGGACGCCGCTACCCAACACCCCAGGGTGAGCCGCATGCTTGTCGAGTTCGGGGCAGCACTGCGAGCCGTCGCACCCGGCAGCCTCGCCGCGCAGACCTGGACCGAGCACACCCGCGACGCCTGGAGGACCCCCGCATGACGAGCGCGCCCACTGTCGAACTGCGCACCGCCACCACGCTGAACCCGGTCCGCGACGACCTGATCGACACCTACGCCGAGGTCCGCGCCCCGCTGCTCCAGCTGCCGAACTACAACATCGTCTCGTTCGGGGAGCGGCTCGACCGCCACGGCAGCGAGCCGGGCTTCCTCGCCGTCCTGGCGTACGTGGACGGACAGCCCGTCGGCTACGCGTACGGCAACCGCATCGAGCACGGTGACCGCTACTGGCTGCGCACCTCCCCGGCGCCCGACCCCGCCTACACCGAACGCCCGGCGGTCGCCGTCAAGGAGATCGGCGTCCGGCCGGCCTGGCGCGGCACCGGATGCGCGCGCCGCATCCACGAGGCCTTCCTCGCCGCACGGGACGAGCCCTTCGCCACGCTGATGGTCAACCCGGCTGCCGGCGACGGCAAGGTCCACGCCCTCTACCGGTCGTGGGGCTACGCGGACATCGGCCGGAGCCAGCCCTCCCCGGCGTCGCCGGTGCTTACGGTGATGGTCCGCCCTACTCGCGGCGAACAGCAGGTCACCGGGTAGCGGCCTGCATCCCGGTGAACCTGGACGGGCCCTGACCGGACCCAGCGGGCTGAAGGGGTTCCCCGAGCCGTCCGGGCGGGTCACTCACGTGCTGGTGTGACGGCGTGTGCGAGCTGGAAGCGCGAGTGCAGGCCCAGTTTCCGGTAGACACGGGTGAGGGTCGCCTCGACCGTTTTGACGCTGACGGTGAGGGTGGCCGCGATGTCGCGGTTGCTCGCTCCGGCGGCGGCGAGTTCGGCGCAGCGTTGTTCGGCGGAGGTGAGGTGGGGGTGGGCCTTGCTGCCCGCGGGGACGGCCGCCAGCCGGCTGAGGGCGTGCGCGGCGGTTTGGGCCCAGGGGTGTGCTTCGTGTGAGGTGAAGAGGTCAGCGGCGCTTTGCGCGGCGGTGCGGGCGCTGGCACGTCGCCGTCCGCGTCGTTCGGTGTGGCTGAGCGCCAGCAGGGTCCTGCCGCGTTCCAGCGGGAGGTGGCGGAGGCGGTCGGCTGCGTCGGTGAGGCGCCGGGCCGCGGTGTCGTAGTTGCCGCAGGCGGCGTCCAGAAGTGCCTGGGCCCGTTCCAGCGCAGGGAGGACCATGTCCCTGCCCAGGTCGGTCGCGGTACGGCGGGTGTCGTCCAGCAGGCTCTGCGCCTGGTCGAGGCGGCCGAGGGCGACGAGAGTCTCGGCGAGTTCGGGATGCCAGCGCAGGACGGACGGGTCGCGGACCTGCTGGTGCTCCTCCAGGACCCGTACCTCATCCAGCGCTTCCAGGGCTTCCTTGAGGCGGCCGGTGGCCAGGAGGAGGTGGCCGAGGGCGAAGAGGTTGCGAGAGAGGAAGACCTTGTTGTCCTCCTGCCGGGCGGTGTCGACGCCGCGGCGTGCGTGGACGAGGGCGAGGTCGGTGCGCCGGGCGGTTCCCTCGACGAGGGCGGAGGTGTAGCACGCCGGCGCCGGTGACAGGGCGGTCCCGTCGGTCAGCGCCTGGGCGCGGTGGGCGTGGTCGAGCGCCCTGGCGCACCGTCCGGCGCGGAGTTCGGCCTCGGCAAGGCTGCGCAGGATGTCCACGGTGCCCTCGGTGTCTCCCGTCCGCTCGGCATCGACGAGCAGGGGAAGCAGCGCGGTGCGAGCCTCCTCGGGCCGGTCGTCGAAGAGGGCGTGCCGGGCGGCGAGGTGCTGAGGCGTGCCGTTGACCTGGATGGGGGCGGTGGAGGGCAGGGACAGGGCGCGGTTGAGCGTGGTCTCGGCGTCGGGGTGGCCGAGGATGCGCTGGACGCGAGCCTGCATCGTGAGGGCCATGACGGTGGTGGTGGTGTCGCCGACGGCCTCGGCGAGGACAGCGGCCCGCCCGGACAGTTCACACGCTCGGTGGGGGTCGCCTTCGTTGACATTGGCCCAGACGGATTGACGGATGAGGATCCGCGCGGTGAGGTCGGACCGTCCGGCCGCTGCGTGGAGTGCGCCGGCGAACAGTTCGTCCACGCTGTGAAGATGCTGGCCGCTCGCGTCGATCAGGGCGACGAGGGCGTCGACGCGTTGGGCGGGGGTGGTGTCCTGGCCCAGGACGAGGCGGGCCGCAGCCCGGCCGCGGGCGAGATCGCCGTAGTGGGCGGCGGCACGTACGGCGGTCAGAGCCCGCTCGGTGAGCAGGTCGCCGTCGTCGTGCGGGGTGCGCTGGGCGGCGAGGAGGGAAAGCTCGGCCGCGAGAGCGTGTTCGCCGCGCAGCCGGGCACGTACGGCGGCGCGGGCGGCGTGGCTGGCCGACCGCTGGTCCGCGGCATCGGCCGCGAGCGCGATGTGCCGGTCGCGGCGGACGCTGTCACGGCTGGCCTCGGCCAGACGGGCGTGCAGGAGCCTGCGCGCGTGGCCCGGCAGCCGGGCCACGAGTTCGGTGCCGATCGCGGAGGCGGTGAACCGCATCGTCCCGCCGGGCTGTCCGAGGTCGATGAGTCCGGCTGCCTCGGCCTCGGCCAGAAGACTCTCGGCTGCCGGGCCGGCGAGGCGGTACAACTGGTCGAGATCGGGCCGGTCGTCGAGCGCGGCAAACGTCAGCAGTTCCCGCACTTCCGCCGGCACGGTGCCCAACCATTCGCCCAGCAACCGGCGGGCGGCGGGAGGGAGGACCGGGTCGTCCTCGGCGTCCGGGGCGAACGGCACGGCGGCGGTGTGGCCGTGAACCGGGGCGAGTGCCAGGACCAGCGCCGGGTTTCCGCCGCTGTGCGTGTGGATGCGCGTGACCTCGCGGGGAACAAGCCGGTACGGGGACAGCAGAGTCGCGACCTGGGAGGACGTCAGGGGCGGGATGCGCACCGCGGACGCGTCCTCCCCGCACCAGTGGCCCGCGGCCCCCGGGCGCCAGGTGCGCTCGGCCGCGATGACGGGAAGGTCCGGAGTGAGGCGCAGCGCCCAGCCCAGGACGGCCACGCTGGCCGCGTCCAGCCACTGGGCGTTGTCCACCACCAGCGTCATGGGTGGTGCCGCCCGCAGCAGGGCGGCGGTCCACCGGCGCAGCCGCAGGGCCGAACCGGCATCGTCCGGGGAGCCCGGCCGGCCGGCGGCGTCGTCGAGTTCTGCCGTCAGCTCCCGTGCGGCAGGGTGTACTTGGAGGGCCAGCGCGAGTTCGAGCAGCCCGGCATAGGGAACCTGGGCGTCCTGCGGACGCGGCGCCAGCCGCAGGACGGGTAGGCCCAGCCGTCGCCCCAGGGCCCCGGCTGCGGTGGTCTTGCCGCTTCCGGGCGGCCCGAACAAGACCGTCCGGCGAGTGCCGTGCACGTCTTCCGGCACCACCGGCACCACCGGCAGCACGGGGCCGGCCTCGTGGAACGCGCTCATCCGCATCGCAGAGTCTGGCATCGGGCCATGGTGCGCCCGGCGAGCCTCTCCGGTCCAGGTCAAGGGGTTGCCCTGATGTCGGCCGCCCCTCGTGTCCCTAGCCTCATGGCCACAGCCGAGCCAACTGCTGCCGAACGCCCCCGCAACCCCAGATGACGTCATGCGGCATTTCCCCGACAAGGCTCGGCGGAAGGATCGCGATGAACCGCAAGAACGCCCTGGCTGCCGCTGTCGCGGCAGCCCTCGCCCTGGGCTCCGTGACCGTGGTGGCCACCCAGTCCACCGCTGCTGCCGGCAACTCCGCTGCCCGACCCGGTGCCGGATTCCGGGCGATGACGGCCGACGCACGCGGCGAGGCGATACGCACGGCCGATCGGAAGGCGACCGCAACCGCCCGCGAGCTCGGCCTCGGTCCCGACGAGCGCCTGGTGGCCAAGGACGTGCTGATCGACGCCGACGGCACCCGGCACGTGCGCTACGACCGCACCCACAGAGGTCTGTCCGTGATCGGCGGCGACCTGGTGGTACACCTCACCGAGGAGGGCCGGATCACCGGCTCGGACATGGCGCACCAAGGCGCGGTCCGGGTCGCCGGCACCTCGCCGAAGCTGACGGCGGCCGCCGCCTCGGCGGCGGCCGTGGAGCACGCCAAGCACGTGAAGAACCCGAAGGCCGGCAGCAAGGACAGCACCCTGGTGGTGTACGCGGTCGGCAAGGTGCCCGTCCTCGCCTACCGTTCGACGGTCACCGGCGCGGGCGAGGCCGGCCCGGCCTCGCGCCAGGCGGTGATCGTGGACGCCGGCAGCGGCGCCGTGCTGGACCAGTACGAGTTGCACCAGAACATCACGGGCACCGGCAACGGCATCAACGTCGGCCAGGTATCCCTGGAGACCACCCAGTCCGGCAGCAGCTACACCCTGACCGACGCGGCGCACGGCGGCACCGTCATCTACGACTCGTACAACAGCCCGCAGTCGAGCCCGACGCAGAACGCCCGGCCGTTCTCCAAGTCGACGAATTCCTGGGGCAACGGTTCCACCTCCAGCCGCGAGAGCGCCGCGGTCGACGCCTCCTACGGTCTGGCCAAGACCTGGGACTACTACAAGAACACCTTCAACCGCAGCGGCATCCGCAACGACGGCCGCGGCGCCCGAGCGTACGTGCACATGGGCACCGACCTGGT
Organism: Streptomyces sp. UH6; assembly: GCF_013421635.1. Classification (NCBI taxonomy): domain Bacteria; kingdom Bacillati; phylum Actinomycetota; class Actinomycetes; order Kitasatosporales; family Streptomycetaceae; genus Streptomyces; species Streptomyces sp. UH6. The sequence goes on from NZ_JACADT010000026.1 coordinate 7,031, forward strand.
GAACGCCTTCTACGACGACAGCTGCTTCTGCATGTTCTTCGGCGACGGCTCCGCCCAGAACAGCAACACCCCGCTCACCGCGCTCGACGTGGCCGGCCACGAGATGAGCCACGGCGTCACCACCGCCACCGCCAACCTCAACTACTCCGGCGAGTCCGGCGGCCTCAACGAGGCCACCAGCGACATCTTCGGCACCATGGTCGAGTTCTACGCCGCCAACGCCGGCGATCCGGGCGACTACTACATCGGCGAAAAGGTCAACTTGTCCAACGGCTACCTGCGCCGCATGGACAACCCCGCCGCCGACGGCAACTCGCTGTCCTGCTGGACCTCCAGCGCGGGCTCGGCGGACGTCCACCACTCCTCCGGCATCGGCAACCACTTCTTCTACCTGGCCGCCGAAGGCACCGGTGCGAAGACCATCGGCGGACGCTCGCACAACGGCACCACCTGCAACAACGACACCTTCACGGGCATCGGCAAGGACAAGGCCGCCGCCGTCTGGTACCGGGCGCTCAGCGCCTACATGACCTCCACCACCAACTACTCCGGCGCCCGCACCGCCACCCTGCAGGCCGCCGCCGACCTGTACGGCACCAACTCCCAGGAGCGGTACCTCCTCTCCAAGGCGTGGGCAGCCGTCAGCGTCGGCACCGCGCTGCCCGACCCTGGCACCGGCAACCCCTCCCCCTCGCCATCCACCCCGCCCCCCAGCGGGAACGCGCTGTCCAACGGCGGCTTCGAGCAGGGCACCAGCGGCTGGGCCCAGAGTGACAACATCATCACCAACTCGGCTCTGCAGGCCGCGCGCGGCGGGTCCTGGTATGCCTGGATGATGGGCTACGGCACCGCCGCCGTCGAGTCCGTGTCCCAGTCGAACATCGCGGTGCCCTCCACCGGCACCCCCAAGCTCACCTTCTGGCTGAAGGTCGCCACCCAGGAGTCCGGCTCGACCGCCTACGACACACTCAAGGTCAAGGTCAACGACAGCACGCTGGCCACCTACTCCAATGCCCACGCGAGCTCGGGGTACGTCCAGAGGACCGTCGACCTGTCCTCCTACAAGGGCCAGACGGTGAAGCTGGAGTTCGCCGGCACCGAAGACGCCTACCTGTCGACCATCTTCCTGGTCGACGAGATCGCCATCGGCTGACCGAGCCCCCGCACCACCGGAGCTCCTGCGGCTGGAGTGCCTGCCCGGGTGCTCCGGCCGCGGGAGCCGCCGCACGAGTGCGGAACCGGTGTAAGCAGCACACCGACCCCCGTGATGAGCCTCTGGCCGGCACCGGCCAGAGGCTGTCCCCCAACTACTGCTGCTTCCGAGGCAGGGCCGTTTGTTGTCCGCGGACAACATGAAGCAGAAGACGGGCGCTCACGAGGCCGCCCACGTCTCCATGGCTGACTCGGCTCGTCGGCGACAGCGACACCTGGTGCCGCATTTCACCGGCGCGGCCCTCACGCTGTGAGGACGACCTTCTCGCAGCGGTCCTTCTTGTTCTTGAACAGGTCGTAACCGGTCGGTGCCTTGGTCAGGGGCAGCCGGTGGGTGATGACCCGGGTGGGGTCGATCTTGCCCTGTTCGATCAGACCCAGCAGCGGTTTCATGTACCTCTGCACGTGGCACTGCCCGGTGCGCAGGGTCAGGGACCTGTTCATCCAGGCACCCGCCGGGAACTTGTCGATCAATCCTCCGTACACGCCGATGACCGAGACCACGCCGCCGCTCCGGCAGGACAGGATCGCCTGGCGCAGGGCGTGTGGCCGGTCGGTCTCGGAGCGGACCGCCTGCTTGGCGCGGTCGTAGAGGTGAACGTGGGAGGCACCGTGTGTGGCTTCCAGCCCGACCGCGTCGATGCACTTGTCGGGTCCCCGGCCGCCCGTCAGTGCCAGCAGTGCTGACCGTACGTCGGTGTCGCGGAAGTCGATGGTGGTGTAGCCCTGGGCGGCGGCCATGTCGAGCCGGTAGCTCTCCTTGTCGATCGCGATGACCTTCTCCGCGCCCAGGACGCGGGCGCTGTCCATGGCGAACTGGCCGACCGGACCGGCGCCCCAGACTGCGACGACATCACCCGTCTGGATGTCGCACATGTCGGCGCCCATGTACCCGGTCGGCAGGATGTCGGACAGGAACAGCACCTGCTCGTCGCTGAGGTCCGACTCGATCTTGAGGGCGTTGGTGTCGGCGAGCACCACCCGGGCGTACTCGGCCTGGCCGCCGGCGAAGCCGCCGGTGAGGTGGGAGTAGCCGTAGATGCCGGCGGTGGGGTGACCGAAGAGCTTCTCCGACACGCCGGCGTTGGGGTTGGTGTTCTCGCAGCACGAGTACAGCTCCGCGCGGCAGGACGCGCAAGCCCCGCAGGCAATGGGGAAAGGCACCACGACCCGGTCGCCGACGCGTATTTTGCCGTCGCTGATGCCGGGGCCGACCTCGACGACCTCTCCCATGAACTCGTGGCCCAGGATGTCGCCCTTTTCCATGGTGGGGACGTAGCCGTCCACCAGATGCAGGTCGGAGCCGCAGATCGCCGTCGCGGTGATCTTCACGATCGCGTCGCGGCTGTTCAGGATCGACGGGTCGGGGACGTCCTGCACCTCGACCGAGTTGCGTCCCGTCCAGCAGTTCGCCTTCATGCCAGGGCCTCCTTCAGTTCGTCCTCGGTCAGCGGTCGGGCCGGGTGCTGCGGGAACTCTCCCCGGGCCCGCTTGCCGCCGGGTGCGCCCTCGGAGCGGACGACCTCGCCGGTCTCCACGATCTGCTTGAAGCGGCGCAGGTCGTCGTCCAACTGCTGGTGCGGTTCCTCGCCGAAGTAGCGCGCCGCGGCCTTGCCCAGGGCACCGCCGGGCAGTTCGTAGCGCAGGGTCACGTGGATCTCCGTGCCCCGGCCGCCGGGGGCAGGCACGAAGCGGACCTCGCCGGAGTTGTCGATGTCGGCACCGTCCATGGACCGCCAGGCGAGCAGCCGGCCGGGGACGTCCTGGGTGGTCTCGGCGTCCCATTCGACCGTCTTGCCGAACGGCGCGCCGGCGCGCCAGTGGCTGGTGCGCGGGCCGGTGACGCGCACCTCGTCCAGGTGCGCCATGAAGTCCGGCAGCCGCTCCAGGTCCTTCCAGAGGGCGTGGACCTCGTCCGAGGGCCGGGTGACGGTGGTGGCCGCGGTCAGTTCCATGGGGGTGCTCCTCCGGGTGCGGGTCACCGCCGCATAGACATCCGTGGCGGTGATGGCGGTGACCGCGGCGGTCGCCACAACGGTGCGGCCGAGGCCGCGACCGTCGTGGTTCTTCAGGGCCCGGGCCAGCATCGCCAGATCCATGAGGTCGCCACCGACGCGTCCCCAGAGCCAGGCGGGATGCGGCCGCCCCAGCAGCCCGGTCGCCGCTGCCAGCTCACGCACACCGACGGCGGTCGTGGCCGAGCGGTGCCGGGAAGCGTCGCCCACGCCCAAGGTCCGGGCGAAGCTCGCGGGGGCGACGACCTGGGGCACGCCGAGGAGCGCGCTGGCCCAGCCGAGGCCGCGTACGAGCGGATCATGCCGGAGGCGGGTGGTGGAGCGGATGTCTGTCTTCATGAGGTGCTCCCCACGTGCGGTGAGGTGAACGGAAGGAAGGCGTTGGTCTCCCGCCCCGTACGGGCGCAGCCGTGCGATACCGCGGAGTCGGGACACGCGCCGTGGGGTTGACGGGCGGTGTGACCGGCGGATCCCTGACTTCAGGAGCGGGGTGCGGAAGCTCTCTTGCCGCGTACGCGTCCTCGCGCCGGCCCAGGGCGGCGTCCGCCCTTCGTCGCACCGGGCCGGAGACCGAGTGAGTGACGCCGGCTCGGATCGAGCGGGCCAAACGGCGCCGCACGCGGTCGGTCCGGTCCGGGGATGCGGGCGGGACGGAGGCCTCAGGAGTCTTTACTGCTTGTGGCCGTTGCCGTGTCCGTTGGGATGCAACACCACCTTGGTCCACCCTTCGTCGCGGGTGTCGAAGTGCTCGTAGGCGGTGGGAGCCTCGTCCAGGCCGAGTTCGTGGGAGACGACGAAGCCCGGCTTCGCCTTCTCGCCGGCGATCAGGTCCCGCAGCGCCCGGTTGTACCTCTTCACCGGGGCCTGCCCGGTGCCCATGTGCTGGCCCTTGAACCACATCATGCCGAAGTCGATCGGTATCTTGCCCTGCGCCTCCAGTTCCCCTTGGGCTTCCGCGCCGCCGGGGTCCTGGGGCAGGAACACGCCCACCACGCCGATGTCGCCGGTGAACCGGACCGAGTCGATCAGTCCGTTGAGTGTGAGGCCGGCGTCCTCGTGTCCCTCGGGGTCGTGTGCCTGGTAGCCGACGCACTCGCAGCCGTTGTCGGCGCCCAGACCGAGGGTGGCCTCCTTGACGACCTCTGCCGGGTCCTGCTCGGCGGTGTTGATGGGAATGGCCCCGATCTCCTCCGCCTTGCGCAGCCGGACGGGCTGGTGGTCGGCCGTCCAGACGCGGCCGGCGCCCTTGAGGAGGGCGGAGTAGGCCGCCATCAGCCCGACGGGTCCGGCTCCGAAGACGATGGTCTGGTCGCCCGGTTTGACGTGGGCCATCTCGGTGGCGTGATAGCCGGTGGGGAAGATGTCGGCGAGCATCACGTAGTCGGTCTGCCGCTCGGCGGCGTCCTCGCCCAGACGCAGCGCGTTGAAGTCGCCGTAGGGCACACGCAGCAGTTCCGCCTGGCCGCCCTGGTAGGGGCCCATGTCGGCGAAACCGAAGGCGGCTCCCGCGAGGGCCGGCTCCGGCTGCATGGTCAGGCAGTAGTTGGTCAGGCCCCGCTCGCACTGCTTGCAGAAGCCGCAGGCGATGTTGAAGGGCAGAACCACGTACTCGCCGACCTGGACCTTCCGGACGGCCGAGCCGACCTCCACGACTTGGCCCATGTTCTCGTGTCCCAGGGTGCGGCCGGACTCGAACGAGGTACGGCCCTCGTACATGTGCAGGTCCGAACCGCAGATGTTGGTACTGGTGATCTTGACGATGATGTCGCAGGGATGCTCGATCTTCGCGTCCGGTACATCCTTCACCGTGACCGTTCGCGGACCTTCATATACCGCTGCCTTCATGATGACTTTCCCTGGTGCCGCGCCATGACTCCACGGCACGGCGGTGATGAGACCGCGCACAGCGCAACCGGCCCCCGACAGCTGGTGCGACGGGGGCCGCGGCTCCGGCACGCCTCTACGGGCCGTTCACCCGGATCGGAGGGAACGGCGGCGCCGTCGGCCCGCCGGAGAGAATCTCCGGGACGCTCCGGCGACGTGCCATTCGGGTCCCCGTCGGCCTTCGGCGCGAAACGGGCATCCATCAGTCGATCAGCGGATTCGTCGCATCCAGCCCGCCGGCTCGGGCCACCAGCTAATCCTGGTCCTTCTCGAGCATGCGGCGACGTTCCTGTTCGCGCTTGGAATAGGCGGCTGCCCGGATCGCCTTGTCGCTCTCCAAGCCCGACCCCAACGCGCCACCCACCGTGGCGACCGAAGCGACGAACCAGGACAGCGTCCAGTACTCCGAGGCGTGCAGCGGGGTCCGTGTCATGGAGGTGAAGACTTGGTCGCTGAGGATGAAGAGCGCCCACACCAAGTTGATGACCAGCAAACCCGCGTAGCAGACGAGCACCCCGATACCCACGGTCATGACCGTGGACGCGTTGTAGAGAGCCGTCCTCTGCCTCTCCTCCGGTGAGGCCTCCGCTGATCGATGCCACAGCCGCGCGTCCACGATCAGCCAGCCGATCATGAGCGCGACGGAACCGACCATGGCGATCACGAGGCGTGGTGTGCCCAGGGACGCGGCCAGACTCCAGAGGGTGGAGTCCAGGGTGGCGATTGCTCCCGTGGCGAGTGCGGCCGCCAGGGCCTTCGAGAGACCCGGGACCAACCGCCACGGCCGGTTGGCGCGCACCATACCGAAGAGCACCCTCAGATAACCGCGCGGCCCGCTGACGACGTATCGGCGGTCGGCGGTCTCCTCCTCACCGATCGGGTCCGGATGAACCGGCGCAAGACGACCGACGAAACGTCCCCGTGAAAGCCGCGGAGAAGGCTCCACGGCCCCAGTGGCTCGCGCACCCGCCAAGCTGAGCACGACCTCTTCAACCGTGCGCCGGGCCCTTCTCTGAAAACCCAGGCTCCCCAGCGACGGAAGGGACAGCAGCGCCCAGCCGTGTTCATGGCTCAGATCCACCACGATCTTGCGCCCGTGCGAGTGCAACGGCAGGTCGGTGAGGGCTACGACGATGTCCCAGTGCTCCGCACGAGCGCGGTCCATGATCCGGCGCGTCAACGTGGACAGGTCCTCCGTCCCCGCGGTGAAGGGCTCACTGACCACCTCGACGTCGAACTGTCTCTCCCGGCCCGACCTGTCGGCGAGCCGGGCAGCGAGTACCCGGGCCAAGCGCTGGGCGACCTCCGTCGGCGCGTCCGGATCCGCCAGGAGAGCCACGACCGTAACGCCCTGCGACGACACCCTCACGACCGGACCCTTCTCGACGGCTGCCCAACGACTGCCCGTGCGCCCAGGATGCCCCCGAGCCGACGTCGTCGCCCCCTGACGGTCCGGCCCCCATCGGCGGTCTGTACGCAGATGGATCCCCTCTCGGTGCAGAACCCGCACCCACCACCCAGTCGCGATCCCGCACACCAGCGGTGACGTGTGCTGTGAGCCGGGGCCGCCCTGGAGCAGACGCCCCACCCGAAAGGACGAGGTCGATCCGCACCCGCTCGACGTCAGGACCGGTACATCCGGTCCGTCCTTGGAGACGTCGGAAGATCGCGCCGCGGTGTACAACCCGGACGCCGAACTGGTGTCCATCCCGGTCCGCCGCCGAAAGGTCATGGCCTTCGGCCGGTAACTCCGTTGAAGGGGCCGGCGTTGTGGGAGACCATGCGCGTTTGTGACCTCGCGAGCAGATGAACCCGTCGACGAAGTGGCCCCGCCCGCCCCTGCCGTGGCCGTCGCCCCCTCCACCCCGGTGCACCGGGACGGCAACGTCCTGCGCTGGCTCATCGCCTACACGTTCTCCGTGGTCGGCGACGCGGCCTACTTCGTGGCGCTCGGCTGGGCCGCGCAGAAGGTGGCCGGGCCGGCCCAGGTCGGCCTGGTGATGGCGGTCGGCGCGATACCCCGGGCGATCCTCATGCTCGGCGGCGGTGTCATCGCCGACCGGTTCGGCCCGCGCCTGGTGGTCATCTCCTCCGACGCGGTCCGCGCCGTGGTGATCCTCGCGGCCGCCGCAGCGCTCGCGTTCAGCACACCCGGCCTCTGGTTGCTCGTCGCGCTCGCCCTCGTCTTCGGCGTCGTGGACGCCCTGTTCATGCCGGCGGTCGGAGCCATGCCGCCCCGGCTCACCGGCCGCGACCAGTTGATGCGGGTGCAGGGCCTGCGCAACCTGGTGCAGCGGTCCGGCCACATCGCCGGTCCGCCGCTCGCCGGGTTCTCGATGGGGATCGGCGGCCCCGCCGCCGCGTTCGCCGTGACCGGCGTCCTCTTCACCCTCTCGCTGCTCCTCCTGGTCGCGGTCCGGCTCGCCCCGCTGCCGCCCGACGAACGGCCCGCCGCGGACTCCACCGCCCGCCGCGACCTGGTCGACGGCATCGTCTACCTGCGCCACGAGCCCGTCGTCGGCCCGCTCGTCCTCTCCGGACTGCTCTCCATGATCGGCTGCATCCCGCCGATGGCGATCGGCGTCATCGTGCTCGCCGAGGAACGCGGCTGGGGTCCCTCCGGCGGTGCCTGGGTGAACGCCGCCCTCAGCGTCGGCGTCTGCACGACCTCGCTCCTGCTCGTCGTGCGTGGCCGCTTCCCCCGGGCCGGCCACTGGCACAACATCACCCTGCTCGTCGCCTCCGCCGGCATCGGCCTGATCGGCGTCATGCCGAACCTCGGCCTCGCGGTCGCCGTGGCGCTCGTCTCCGGCCTGGTATCCGGCCTCTGCGGGGGTCTGGCCCTGGCCCTGATGCAGGCCAACACCGCCCTCGCCTTCCAGGGCCGGGTCGCCGCCGTCCAGGCGCTCAGCGCGGTCGGCATCACCCCGGTGATGTTCCCGCTCTTCGGCCTCCTGGTGGAAGGGTGGGGCGCGGGCCCCACATTCCTCCTCTTCGGCTGCATCAGCATGCTCGGCGCCACGGTCTCCACCGCCTCCCGCGCCGTCCGTCATGCCGACCTGGACTTCACGAAGACCGCGGACTGACTCGGGCTCGCTCCGTTGATACCCAGGGCCGCGACGGGGCGGTGGGTCAATCGGCCTGACCCCCCACGAACTGGTCGAGGACGTCGTCTCCGCCCTGTCCGGACGACAGGGGGCCCTCGCCATCCGAGCGGACCGGAATCGCCGCTGACTGCGGGGGCCAGGTCCGTGCGCCGACACTCGAAGGCGTCATACGTAGCGGAACGCGGTGCGGATTGGTCTGCGGTCCTCTTCTCACCCGATCAGGTCCACGACCAATCCGTCCCCCACGCGGAACCGGATTCCCTCCGTGCGGGAAGAAGAGAAGGATCAGCGAGTACGGCCAGGCCGGCCGCGTCAGGCGCTGGGTGCGCTGAGCGGCGTGCTGGCCGGCTTCGTGTCGCTGGCAGTGGCCGAGCTGGTCGCGGCAGGGGTGCGTCCGCAGTCCAGTCCGGTCGTCGCGGTGGGCGGGGCGTTCATCGACGCGACACCCGCTCCGGTCAAGGACTGGGCGATCCGCCAATTCGGTAGCGACGACAAGCTGGTACTGCAGCTCGGCATCCTTGCCGTGCTGGCCGCGCTGGCACTGGTCCTCGGTGCGCTGGCAACGCGATCACGAGTGGTCGGAACCGCAGGGGTTCTCGTCCTCGGTGCCGCCGGAGCTGCGGCCGCCGTGAGCCGCCCCGACTCCGGCAGCCTCACCGACGCGTTCCCGTCCGTCGTGGGAGCGGTTGCCGGAACGCTGCTCCTGTACGTGCTGGTGGGCCGCCTGGCCGAGGCGCGAAGGCCGTCGGCGTCGACATCCGACTCCGTGACCGAGGGGGAGGGAGACGCTCCGCCCGCGCCCGAGGGCTGGAACCGGCGGGGCTTCATCCTCACGGCCGCATCCACGGCAGCGGCCTCCGCCGCGGTGGGCGTGGTCGGCACGTCATTGAACGCCTCGCGCGGTCAGGACGCGGTCGTCAGCCGCGGGAAGACCCGACTGCCCGCCCCCGGGTCACCAGCACAACCGGTCCCCAGGGCTGCCGGGCTCCGCATCCCGGGGATCAGCCCCTTCGTCACCCCCAACTCGGATTTCTACCGGGTGGACACCGCCCTGTCGGTACCCAAGGTGGATGCGACCGCCTGGCGGCTGCGGATCCACGGCACGGGCGTACAACGTTCCGGCACCTACTCTTTCGACGACCTGCTGGGCCGTGAGCTGATCGAGCGGGATATCACCCTGACCTGTGTCTCCAATGAGGTCGGTGGCCCGTATGTGGGCAACGCCCGCTGGATCGGGGTACGGCTGGCCGACCTGCTCGCCGAGTGCGGGGTAGAGCCTCCGTCACGGGGCGGGCCGGCCGATCAGCTGGTGTCCCGGTCGGTGGACGGCATGACGATCGGCAGCCCGGTCGAGGACGTCATGGACGGCCGCGACGCCATGCTGGCCCTGGGCATGAACGGCGAGCCGCTGCCCTTCGAGCACGGCTTTCCGGTCCGGATGGTCGTCCCGGGCCTGTACGGCTTCGTCTCGGCCTGCAAGTGGATCGAGGACATCGAGCTCACCACGTTCGATGCCTACGACCCGTACTGGGTCAGGCGCGGCTGGGCCCGGAGGGCCCCGGTCAGGACCGCTTCGCGGATCGACACCCCCAAGCCGTTCGCCCGTCCCAGGGCCGGCACGGTGATGATCGCCGGGGTCGCCTGGGCCCAGCAGCGGGGCATCGAGAAGGTCGAGGTCCGCATCGACGACGGGCCCTGGCAGCAAGCCGATCTGGCCGCTGAGGACACGCGCGACACCTGGCGCCAGTGGTCGCTTCCCTGGCGGGCCACCAGGGGCGGCCACACCCTCACCGTCCGCGCCACCGACCGCACCGGCGCGGTGCAGACCGAGAGACGCACGCCCACCGTCCCCGACGGCGCCGGCGGATGGCACTCCGTCGTCGTAAGGGTCGACTGACCACCACTGGGGCCCTGTGCCTTCCCCCGCACCACCTGACCGCAACACCCGAACGCAGCCGCAACACGCTGCACCTTCTACAGGAGATCATCATGAACACCCGTTTCCGCCGCACCGCCGGACTCGTCGCCGCGGCCGCCGTGCTCCCCCTGACCCTGACCGCCTGCGCCGACGACAGTGATGAATCGGGCAAGTCCGACTCGTCGAACACGGCCTCGGCTCAGGCTCCCAAGGACACCGAGGACATGGGCGGTGGCTCGGGCAGCATGGCCCAGCCATTCGGTCCGGCCTGTTCCTCCGTGCCGGAGAACGGCGCCGGCTCCTTCGACGGCATGGCCAAGGATCCGGTAGCCACCGCCGCCTCCAACAACCCGGCCCTCTCCACCCTGGTGACCGCCGTGAAGAAGGCCGGCCTGGTCGACACTCTCAACAACGCCAACGGGGTCACCGTGTTCGCGCCGACCAACGACGCCTTCGAAAAGCTCCCGAAGGACACTCTGGACGCGGTTCTCGCCGACAAGGAGAAGCTGACGCAGATCCTCACCTACCACGTCGTCGGCCAGAAGCTCACCCCGAAGAGCCTGGAGAACGGCTCCTTCGACACGCTGGAGACGTCGAAGGTCATGACCTCCGGATCCAACGAGTCGTACACGGTCAACGACTCCGCCAAGGTCGTCTGCGGCAACGTCAGGACCGCCAACGCCAACGTCTACATCATCGACACCGTCCTGATGCCCACGAGCTGACGCCACCACCGGCCGAGGACCCGCGCCTGCCCGGTCGCCCTGACCGGAACGACTCCGGCGGCCCGCGTCCTCCTACCAGGGCATCCAGGGCATCCGCCGGCCGCCCGACCCGCAGGCATGGCGGATGCCCCCTCGGAGGGCTGGTCCGCAGACCTCAAGGTGGTGCCCCGTCGAGCGCGCGGAACGACCACGCGGAAAGCCCGCGCCGCACGGCCGACATCGGTGGCGCAGCGACGGAAGCGACCGCCACGCCAAGGCGGACAACCGTGTGGGGAGTCACGCCCGTCGTGCGTGGCTCCCCACACGCACGCTCACACCGGCACACTGAGTACGGCGACCGGCGTCGAGGTCGGCTGCTCGGAACCACCGGCCGGCTCCACCGTGATACCGACCCTTGACGCGTCGTCGAGCGCACCCTGCATCAGCACGGCCTGACTGCCGCGGTCGGGGTCCATCAGGCCGGCCGAGCGCATCGCGCCGCCGTTGATGAACCACAGCTGATACACCTGGCCCTGCGGAGGCACGGTCATCCCCGAGGCCACGAACACAGCCCGGTCCCGGCTGACGGAGACCACGAGCGTGCCCGCGCCGCCCGCCACCTTCGCCGACCGCGACCTGGCATCGGGCGCGGTCAGCACCCCGGCGAGATCCTCGACGTGCCGCTGCGCCAGCGCGGCCTCGTGCCGCGCGTCCTGGGCACGCTCGTACTGCCACACCGCGCTCCCCGCGAACGCGGCCGCGACGGCCACGCCGGCTGCCAGCGCCCACCAGGTCGGTCCTCGTCCCCGCTGTGCCTCACGGCGTTCCCGCTCCGGTGGCGCGGTGTCGGGCGGCACCTGTCGCACGGTTCGGATGCGTTGCAGGACCTGCTCCCGCATGGCGGGGCGTGTGCGCGCCGTGGAAGCCAGAGCCAGGCGCCCGGTGGTGGCCGCGAACTCGGCGACCTCCTGCCGGCAGGCGTCGCACTCGGCCAGGTGGTGCTCGAAGGCGGAACGTTCCTCGGTGTCCAGCGCGTGCACGGCGTAGGCACCGGTCAGCGTGTGCAGGTCGGTCGTGGTCACGCGGTCACCCCCAGGCAGTCGCGGAGCCGGATGAGCCCGTCACGCATACGGGTCTTCACCGTTCCCAGTGGCAGCGACAGTGCCGCAGCGACCTCCCGGTAGGTCAGACCACGGTAGTAGGCGAGAGTGACCGACTGGCGCTGCAGCTCGGTCAGGGTGCGCAGGCACCGCCGTACCTGCTCCTGCTCCAGCCGGGTCTCGACCTGTTCGGTCACCTCGTCGTGCATCGGCTGATGCTCGAGCAGCGCGGCCTTGGTGTCCCGCGCCGCGGCAGCTTCCACGGAGCGGACACGGTCCACGGCCCGACGATGGGCGAGGGTGAGGATCCAGTTGACGGCCGTGCCGCGCTCGGGCCGGTAGCGCGGGGCCGTGCGCCACACCTCCACCAGCACCTCCTGGGCCACTTCCTCGGACTGCGCCTGATCACGCAGGACCGCCCGGGCAACCCCGAGGACGGAGCCGGCCACGGCCTCGTAGACCGCGGCGAAAGCCTCCTGATCCCCCAGGGCCACCGCGTGGACCAGCTGTTGCAGATCAGGTTGAACGGCTGGACCCCTGCCGATGTATACCGGTTCCTTCACAATGGCTCTCCCATGAAAACAGCAGGGCAGAACAGCCCTGTGTAATCCGGGGCCACGCTATCCGCGGATTGGTCGCCCGCGGGCTGCGGTCGCGGGAGCACCGGTATCGGCGTCCAGACACGACTACACCGCTGGGCGGACCGGCGGTCGTGGCCACAGCCGCGCGTGGCGGTCTGCCGCCGCAGGATGGCAGCGGTGCTACTGAGGCTCAGGGCGGTCAGCCGTGAGGCGGTCCAGCCGTTCGTAGAGGGCTCGCACAAGCCGGGCGCGGGTCTTGGCACAGAGCACGGTGCCCTGGAGCGGTTGGGAGAGGCGGTCGGCGGCTTCGCGGAGAACGACTTCGGCCAGGGCGCCGCGGCCGTCGTTCTTCGGCAGGGCGGCAGCGTGGCGCTGGACGTCGGAGGCGACCGTGCGGGCGTGCCCGGTGAGCTGGAGGGCGATCTGCTCGTAGTCGCGGGGCGTGAGGTCCGGGTCCTGCCATGCGAGGACGGCGGTGACAAGCGCTTCGTACGGGGCGCGCTCCAGCGGCAGTTCCGCGTCGACCGGGCCATGGCGGTCGTGGAGCACGGCGCGGCTGTCGCTCACCGGCGCCCCGCCGCGTCATCGTGGCCGTGGTCCCGGTCCTGGTCCTGGTCCTGGTTTTGGTCATGGTCGCAGGGGTGGTCGTCCGGGGCGCCCTGGGCGAGGAAGCGGGCGTACCCGCGGTCGGCGCGTCCGAGCAGGGCCGGGGACGGCCGCCCGAAAGCGGGACGCCGGAGGCCGCGACCTCCGGATGCGTGACTGTCAGATGTGAACGCGCTCATGGGCACCGCCTCCGTTACTGGTGTGTTCCTCTCCTTGTGATTCGCCGCGACACGGCAGGCGGATTGGTTCTCGATTGCGGCACGGGCGGCGTCGCCGCAGACGGCCATCTCGCGAGGCCGGTGAACGTCCTGGCGTGGTCGGCGACCTCGCGCGGCTGTCACCCCTCCAGCGGCCAGGGTCCCGCCTCATCGACGGCACCGCGCCCCAGTGGGTACTGGTGGCGCAGTGCCGTCGAAGCACGCCTCGATCACCTCACTGCAGCGGTGCAGCAGGTCCTCGACATCCACGGTTGGAGCGCCGAGGACAGCGGTTCGCGCCCAACGGACGCGCCTCGTACGAGGAGTACTCACGTCGTGCCGGGGAGCTTCCTGCGACGGTACGGAGGCGAGTCCCTCCATGCCGGGGACGGCGACACCCCCTTGGTCGCCGCACAAGGACAGGCATCGGACGCCGTGCTTCTCGTGCGCTGTCCGAGCCGGGAGGCGTTCATTCGCGTGGTGCTGGTCCCGGCTACTGGGAGATCGCCCAGCTCAGGTCCCGCCCGCGCTCACCGAGGCCGTGCTCCAACCGACCACCCCGTGGACGACATTGAGCTGTTTCCAACCTCAGCTTGAGCAGGTCAGATACAGGGTGAGGACCGCACCCGCAGCAACCGCTTAAAGCGCTGAACAG
>NZ_JACADT010000260.1:0-6552 GCF_013421635.1 Streptomyces sp. UH6
CATGGTCCACCGCCGCGTCCGCGCCGGACCGGGCCCGGCCCCGCGTGGGCGACGCCCGCCCGTGGGCGGTGAGCCTAGTCCGTGAGCCGCAGCGCCTGCCGGAACGTCAGCTTCCCCGACGTCTGCATCAGCGCCCGCCGGTAGATCCGTTCGGCGAGCCGGATCACCACGGCCGCGGCCGCCAGCGAGATCAGCAGGGCGGCGGCCGCCTCCCACCACGCGGCGTCCCCCGACACCAGCCGCGACGGCATGACCATCACCGAGCCCAGCGGCAGGAACGACAGCACCGTCTTCAGCGTCCCGCTCGCCAGCAGGCTCGCGAACATCATGACCATCAGCACCGTGGAGACCGGCGTGGTGGTCGACGCGATGTCCTCGTGCCGCGTCGACACCGCGCCGGCCGCCGCGAACACGCACGCCAGCACGGCCACGCCCACCGTGTAGAAGACGAGGTACCAGCCCAGCCCTGCGCTGATCTGCTCCAGCAGCTGCTGACGTCCGGTGACCAGCAGCGCGACCACCGCCACCCCCGCGAGCAGGGCGATCTGCGCCAGTGCCATCAGCGTCGCGCCGAGCGTCTTGCCGATCAGCAGGTCGCGCACGCGGATCGAGGAGGCGACGATCTCCACGATGCGGTTCTGCTTCTCCTCCACCACGCTCGTCGCCAGTCCGCTGCCGAGCAGCAGAGACGAGAAGTAGAAGAGGAAGGTGAAGACGAAGGTCGTGAAGTACAGCGTCATCCCGGTCGGCCTGCCGGGCTCCAGCAGCTCGTAGGAGACCTCCCCGCCCGCCGCCAGCTCCGCCATGCTGGTGCCCGCCGCCGCGGCGTTCCGCTCCATCACCGTCTGGCGGACGGCCGCCCCGATCCATATCTCCGCGTCGGAGTCCCGCTCGGAGGCGCCCACCAGCTCCCAGCCGCCTTCACCGGCCGCCAGCAGGCCCACCTCCGCCTCGTCGTCCAGGACCAGCGCCCGGACCTCGGCGGCCGAACCGACGGGGCGCGGCGCGAACCGGACGTCCTCTCCCGACGCCTCGGCGAGCCCGGTGGACACCTCCAGCACCTGCCGCGGCTCGTCACCGACGGTCGCGACGGTCACCTCGCGCGCCGAGGTCCCCATGAAGACCTGGAACCCGAGCACGCCCAGGATCAGCAGCAGCGTGATACCGGTCGAGACCAGGAACCCCCGGTCGCGGACCTTCACCGACATCTCGCGGGTGGCGACGATCCACCACGTACGGTCACGCAGGGCGCTCATGCGGTCATCTCCCGGTAGACGTCGGCAACACTCGGCACCAGCTCGGTGAACTTCCGTACCGAGCCCCGGCGCAGGGCCTCCGCCAGCAGGGCGTCGGCCGTCTCCTGGCCGTCGGCCAGCTCCAGCACGGCCCGGCCCTCGCCGTCCTCGACGACCTCGACCCCGGCGAAGCCGCGCAGCCAGCCGGTCTCCTGCCCGGTGACCAGCAGATGCCGGCGCGGACCACGGCGCCGCAGCTCCTCGGAGGTGCCGTGCGCGACCACCTTGCCGCCGGAGAGGATCACCAGCCGGTCGGACAGCGCCTCCACCAGCTCGAGCTGGTGCGAGGAGAACAGCACCGGCACCCCGCGCCCCGCGAACTCGCGCAGCACCTCCGTCATGCTGTCCACGGCGCTGGGGTCCAGACCGGAGAACGGCTCGTCCAGCACCAGCAGTTGAGGATCGCCGAGCAGGGCGGCGGCGATCTGCACCCGCTGCTGGTTCCCCAGGGACAGCGACTCCAGACGGGAGCCGAGCCGGTCGGCCAGTCCGAACCGGTCCAGCAGGGCGGTGGCGGACGAACGCGCCGCCGAGGCGCTCAGACCGCGCAGCCGCCCCAGGTAGACCAGCTGCGAGAGCACCGGCTGCTTCGGGTACAGCCCGCGTTCCTCCGGCATGTAACCGAACGTCCGCCGGTCGGCCGCGGTGGGCGCGGAACCGTTCCACCGGACCTCGCCGCCGGTGGGCGCCAGCACGCCCATGATCATGCGCATGGTGGTGGTCTTGCCGGCGCCGTTGCCCCCGACGAAGCCGGTGACCTTTCCGCGCTCCACGTGGAACGACGCGGCGTCCACTGCGACACGTTCGCCGAAGCGTCGTGTCAGGCGATCCAGTTCCAGCACGGTGCTCTCTTCCTCATGAGGGGTGGGAGCCCTGATCATGATTCACCGTGCGGGAGGGACGCAACGCCTGTCGTGGGCAGGGCGACCGCCCTCTCCGTACCGGCCCCTCGCCACCGTCAGCCGGCCGTCAGGACCTCCACCCCGCCCGTCGTGAGCTGTTCGATCACCGGGTCGTGCGGCGCCCTGTCCGTGATCAGCCCGCCGATCTCCTCCCAGGGCAGGACGCGGAACCGCGAGGCGGTGCCGATCTTCTCGGAGGAGGCGAGGACGTAGGTGTCCGCCGCCCGTGCCGCGAGGGCGCGTTTCATCGCGGCGTCCTCGGCGTCGCCGGTGGTGAGTCCCGCCTCGGGATGCACGCCGGTGACGCCGAGGAGGAAGAGGTCGGCGGAGACGTTCTGCGCGGCCTCGACCGCGGCCGCGCCGCAGGCGACCGCCGAGTGCTTGAAGAGACGGCCGCCCAGCATGAAGACCTCGGCCCGCGGATGGTCGAGCAGGGCGACGGCGATCGTCGGGCTGTGGGTGATCACGGTGCAGTCCAGGTCCCGCGGCAGCGCGTGGACGACGGCCAGGGCGGTGGTTCCGCCGTCGAGGATCACCACGCCCCCCGGCCGCACCAGGCCGGCGGCCACCGAGGCGACCTTCCGTTTGCCCTCCGGGGCGACCGCCTGCCGGGCGCCGTAGTCCGCCACGGCGGGGGAAACGGGAAGTGCCCCGCCGTAGACCCGCTGGCACAGTCCTTCACTCGCCATGTCGCGCAGGTCGCGCCGCACGGTGTCCTCGGAAATCCGCAGCTCGGCGGCGACGTCCTTGGCGACGATCTTGCCGCGACTGGCCAGCAGGTCCAGCAGGTGGTCACGCCGTTCGGCAGCCAGCATCCGTGTTCTCTCCTGTTCTTGCACGTTTCTGCATGTATCGTAGCGTCCCATGACCGACAAGCCCATGTTCATCCTCATCGCCGGGCCCTACCGATCCGGGACCGGCGGCGATCCGCAGGCCATGGAGGCCAACCTCGCGCGCCTCGAAGCGGCCGCCTGGCCCGTCTTCGCCGCCGGACACCTCCCCGTCATCGGGGAATGGATCGCGCTGCCCGTCCTGCGCTCCGCCGGTGCGGGACCCACCGACCCCCTCGCCGACCAGGTGCTGTACCCGACCGCCGAGCGCCTTCTGGCCCGCTGCGACGCCGTGCTGCGCCTGCCCGGCGCATCCACCGGAGCCGACCAGGACGTCGCCACCGCCCGCCGCCGCGGTCTGCCCGTCTACCACGACGTCGCGGAGATCCCCCCGCTCGCCCGGCGGGAGGCCGTGTGAGCCCCCGCCCCGGTGTGGACGTCCCCGACCACCGTGGCCGGACCGGTCTCGACCGGGCGGGACGCGACCTCGACCGCAACCCGGACGTGGTGGTCCGTGACGTCCGGCTGACCTCCGAGGGGTGGCACGTCCTGCGACGCACCACCTTCGACTACCGCCGCCGCGACGGACGCTGGGAGACCCAGACGCGCGAGACCTACGACCGCGGCAACGGCGCCGTCGTCCTGCCCTACGACGCCGACCGCGGCCGCGTCCTGCTGACCCGGCAGTTCCGCTTCCCGGCGTACGTCAACGACCACCCCGACGGAATGCTCGTCGAGGCGGCCGCGGGGCTGCTCGACACCGACGACCCGCCCGCCGCCGTCCGCCGCGAGGCGGCCGAAGAACTCGGCGTGACCCTCGGCCCGCTCACCCACGTCCTCGACGCCTACATGAGCCCCGGGTCCGTCACCGAACGCCTCCACTTCTTCGCCGCGCCCTACACCCCCGCCGACCGGACCGGGGCCGGCGGCGGGGTCGAGGAGGAGGGCGAGGACATCGAGGTCCTCGAACTGCCCTTCACCGAGGCCCTGGCCATGACCCGCGACGGACGCATCGCCGACGGCAAGACCGTCCTGCTCCTCCAATGGGCGGCCCTGGACGGCCCCTTCGCCCCGCAGCCGGCGGGCGTGCACGAGGCCGCCTCGCCCCACCGGTAGGGACCCGGGAGCGTCCGTGGGGAGGGGGCGCGTCCGGTCCCGCGGGAAGAGGCGGTGACCGGACCGGGTTGACGCTCCCGTCACTGCGTTCGACGAGAAGGAGCGACCATGGCCGGAGCGTTGATCATCGGCGCGGGGAAGGGGATCGGGCAGGCGGTGGCCCGGCGGTTCGCCAGGGAGGGGCTGCCGGTCGCCCTGATCGCGCGGACGACGGAGACGGTGGCTGCGGGCGCCGAGGCCGTCCGCCCGCTCGGCGTGCGGGCGCTGCCGCTCACCGCCGACGCCGCCGACGAGACCGCCCTGCGCGCCGCCCTCGACACCGCCACCGGCGAACTCGGCGTACCCGACGTCGTGGTCTACAACGCCGCCGTCATCCGGCCCGACACCGTCGGCGAACTTCCGCACCGCGACCACCTGGAGACCTACGCGGTCAACGTGCTCGGCGCCCTGACCGCCGCCGCGCACACCCTGCCCGCGATGGCGCGGAGAGGAAGAGGGACCTTCGTCGTCACCGGCGGGATGCCCGAGATGAAGCCGCAGTACGTGAGCCTGTCGCTGGGCAAGGCCGGCGTGCGGGCCCTGGTCGAGTTGCTCGACACGCAGTACGGGCCGTCCGGTGTGCACGTCGCCACCGTCACCGTCGGCGGGGCGGTCGCACCCGGGACGGCGTGGGACCCCGACGACATCGCCGAGCACTACTGGCGTCTGCACACCCAGCCGCCCGGACGGTGGGAGCGTGAAGTCCTCCACTGAGCGGGCGCGGCGCCGGACGCCTCACCGGCGCCGCTCCCTCGCTGGGCTCCGGGCCCGGCCCTGGGTCCGGCCGGCCGCTTCCTGAACGGTGCGGTTGATCCTGGTGAGGAAATCGGTCACATCTGCGCCCGAGGAAGGTGCGGGCCGCCGGCCTGGAGGGGGACGGATCCCGCTGTCCGTGCCCTCACCGTCGCCGACGGCCGCGTCACCGGGATCACCGCCGTCGTCGACCCGGCCGGACCCGCGCGCACGGGCCTGCCGGGTCCGGGTGACCGGCCCGGCGACGGCCCCTCGCGCCGCTCCACGCGACCTCCGCGTCAGCGCACGACGCCGAGTGTCAGCTCACGACGCCGAAGCCTCCGGCCCAGGAGATCTCCTCCCGCGCCGCGAGGGTGAGCTGGAGGAACCCGAGCGCCTCCAACTCGCGGGCCCGCTTGAGCGAACCGGCGTCCACGGCGCGTACACCCCCGGCGGTGAGCACGCCGGCGAGCAGCGCCTTGGCGTCCGCGTCGTCACCCGCGACGAGGACGGTGGTGGGGAGCTCGCCGACGGTGCCGGAGGTCAGCGTGGCGGCGAAGGTGGTGTTGAAGGCCTTCAGCACCCGCGACCGGGGCAGCGCGGCGGCGATCCCGGCGGCGGCGGAGCTGTCGGCGGGGACGACGAGGGAGTCGAAGGTCTCGAAGTCCAGCGGGTTGGTGATGTCGACGACGACCCTGCCGGCCAGCTGGTCGGCGCGCTCGGCGAGGATGCCGTCGACGGCGGGAAAGGGCACGGCGAGAACGACGATGTCGCCGGTGACGGGCGTGTCCGCGTCCGCCTTGCCGAGCAGTTCGACGGTGCTGCCGCCCCTCTCGGCGACGCCGGAGATGGCCCGGCCCATGGTGCCGGTGCCGATGATGCTGAGGTGAGCCATCAGGCGCTCCTGGGGGAAGGGCGGAAGCCGGGCCGGCCGCCGGTCACAGGATCTCGATCGCGTTGACCTTCGGGGGCCGGTTCGGGTAGGTGACCACCCTGTGCCGCGGGATGTTCACCACGGATCCGTTGGCGTCGTGCAGCCGCACGTCGTTGTTCCCCGTGGAGATCTTGTCGATCCACCAGCCGCCGAAGTCGGTCTTCCCGGCGTTCGCGTAGCAGTCCTCGCTCTTCAGGCCGGTGCTGTGGTGCGACTGGATCCTCAGGAAGTCGCCCTGCTCGGCACAGCTGACCTCGTTGATGGCGAAAGCGGTGCCGGTCGGCACGGTCATGGTGAACGCGGCCGCCGCGGCGAGTGCCGTCACCATGGTCCGCGCGGTCCTCTTCGTCTCCGAGAACATGATCTTTCCTCACGTCGATTCGGGTGGAATACCTGTGTTCGTCATGATCGTGCGGTTCGGGCGCACATCGTGTATTCGCCACGCACTACTGGCGCAGAAAACGTCCGCCGAGGGGCCGCCGCCGGTCGTCGTCTTGGGCGGCGGCCCGTAACATCGACGGCGCGTCGCCAGGGACGCGGGTCAACTATCTTTGGGGGAGAGTGAGTTGGCGACTCCGTTGACGGCAGAGGATCCCGAGCGGCTCGGCGGGTACTGGCTGGCCGCGAGGCTCGGCGCCGGCGGACAGGGCGTCGTGTACGAGGCGTACGACGCGGCCGGCGCCCGGGTCGCGCTCAAGACGCTG
>NZ_JACADT010000261.1:0-6550 GCF_013421635.1 Streptomyces sp. UH6
TTCGCCGGCCTCGCCGCCTTCGCCACCGCCGGTCGTGACATCGGCGCCCCGGCCCCCAGGGCGGCAGCCGACGACCGCGAGTCCACCGAGCCCCGTACGGAAGAAAGCGACTGGTCCGCATGACGACGCAGCAGGGAACCGATGTCAGCTGGGCTCTCCGCGACCTCGCGGAGAGCATCCCGGAGATCCGCTTCACCCTGGTGGCCTCCAGCGACGGCAAGGCCATCACCTCCTACGGCGCCGACGACCCCGACGACGTCGACCGCTTCGCCGCGGTGGTCGCCGGACTGCAGGCGCTCGCGCAGCCGGTGGCCGAGCAGTTCCCGGCGGCCGCGGGGCAGCTCAGGCTGGCCATGATCGAGGTCGACGGCGGCCACCTGTTCGTGGTCCGGGCCGGCCAGGAGACCTACCTCGGCGTTCTCGCCAAGGAAGGCCTCGACCAGGGCCTGCTGGGCCATCAGATGCGGGATCTGGCCCGGAGGATGGGTGAGCTGCTCGGCACCACTCCGCGGCTGGAGGAGCACTCTGGATGAGTGCTCCCCGCCGGCCCACCGACCCGACCGGGCTCGAGCGCTACTACGTGCTCACCGGAGGCCGCAGCAAACCGGCCGGCCCTGCGGCGACCCTGGACGTGGCGACCCTGGTGGTCTCCCGGACGGGGCCGCAGCCGTCGCCCCAGCCCGGCCTGCAGCACGAGCACGAGGAGATCCTCCGCCGCTGCCGCGAACCGCTGTCGGTGGCGGAGCTCGGCGCCCACCTGGGGCTGCCCTTCAACATCATCGCGGTACTCCTGGCCGATCTGCTCGAAGCAGGACGCGTGGAAACCCGTGACCCCGTCCCGGCGAACTCCGCCGGGCTCGGGCCCGACCTCGCGCTCCTTGAGGAGGTACTCAGTGGACTTCAAAGGCTTTGACCCCACCGGCCGGACCACGGCGGCGGACGGCACCCGCTCGGTGAAGGTCATGATCGCCGGCGGCTTCGGCACCGGGAAGACCACCATGGTCCGCTCGGTCAGCGACATCCGACCGCTCACCACGGAGGAGACCCTCACCCAGGCCAGCGCCGGTGTGGACCACCTGATCGGTGTGACGGATAAGCAGCAGACCACCGTCAGCCTGGACTTCGGCAAGATCGGCATCAACGACGAGCTGGTGCTCTACCTGTTCGGCACGCCGGGCCAGGAGCGCTTCTGGTTCCTGTGGAACGGGCTCTTCAAGGGGGCGCTGGGGGCGGTGGTCCTGGTCGACACCCGCCGGCTCGCCTCCAGCTTCCGCGCCATAGAGGAGATGGAGCGCCAGAACGTCCCCTTCGTGATAGCCCTCAACGTCTTCCCCGACAGCCGGGACCACCCGGTCGAGGAGATCCGCGACGCACTGGACATCCCGGAGGACATCCCCGTCGTCGCCTTCGACGCCCGTGACCGGGCCGCGAGCCGTGACGTCCTCGTCGCGCTCATACGACATCTGCAGGAACGCGCCGTCGCCCTGGAGCCCCGATGACCGAACGGACCTCCCACGGTCCCGCCACCGCAACCGGCTGCCCCGTCGCCCACGGGGGAGCCACCCGGCTGTACGGGCCCGAGACGACCCACGACATGGAAAGCGTCTACGCGCGGCTGCGCCGCGAGCACGGCGCGGTGGCGCCGGTCCTGATCGAGGGCGACGTCCCGGCCTGGCTGGTGCTGGGCTACCGGGAGAACCGGCGGGTGCTCGACAACCCGCTCCAGTTCAGCCGGGACGCCCGGATCTGGCGGGACTGGAAGGAGGGACGCGTCGACGACGACCTGCCGGTGATGCAGATGGTCGGCTGGCGCCCCGACTGCGTCTCCCAGGACGGCGAGCCGCACCGCCGGCTGCGCGGCGCGGTCACCGACAGCCTCCAGGCGGTCGCCGGCCGCGGCATCCGGCGGCACGTCGCGCACTTCGCGGACAAGCAGATCGACGCCTTCGCCCAGACCGGCCGGGCCGATCTGGTGGCCGACTTCGCCGAGTACCTGCCCATGCTGGTGCTCACCCGCCTGTTCGGCCTCGCGGCGAGCGAGGGGCGCAGCCTCGCCGAGTCCAGCAACCACGTCATCAAGGGCGGCGCGGACGCCCTCGTCCACAACGCCCGGATCATGACGATCCTCGGGGAGCTCGCCGAACGCAAGCGCCACGAACCGGGCGCCGACTTCACCACCGGACTGCTCGGACACCCGGCCCGGCTCGACGAGGAGGAGATCCTCCACCACCTGCGGCTGGTGCTGATCACCGCGCACACCACCACCAGCAATCTGCTGGCCCGGGTGCTCCAGGCGATCCTCACCGACGACGCCCGGCTCGCCGCCCTGGTGGGCGGCGAACTCGCCCTGTCCTCGGTGGTCGAGGAGGTCATGTGGAACACCCCGCCGCTCGCCGTGCTGCCCGGCCGGTTCGCCACGGCCGACCTCCAGCTCGGCGACGCCTCGGTCAAGGAGGGCGACATGCTCCTGCTCGGGCTGGCGGCGGGCAACCTCGACCCGGAGATCCGGGCGGCCGGCGACGTGTCGCTCCAGGGCAACCACTCGCACCTGGCGTTCAGCTCCGGCCCCCACGAGTGCCCGGGACAGGGCATCGGGCACGCCATCATCGAGATCGCGGTCGACGTCCTGCTGCACCGGCTGCCGGGACTGCGGCCGGCCGTGGCGCCAAACTCGCTGACCGCCACCGCGTCGACGTGGATGGCCGGCCTGGACAGCCTGCCGGTGGAGTTCCCCGTCCGCTGACCGAGCGCACACCACACGGCGGCCGCGTCCCCTTCCCGTCGAGGGGGCGCGGCCGCCGTGTCGTACGCGCTCCGTCGCGCCGGACGTCAGTTCACCGACAGCAGGTCGTCCACCGACCCCCGGCCCGCCCGCTCGGCCGCGGCGGCGGGCGTGTCCTTGTCCGCCGCGTAGCGTCCGGTCACCAGCGCCCATTCGTAGTTGCCGTTGATCCAGTGCTGCACGGCCTCCACCCCCATCGAGGTGCGCCGGCGCTCGTCCTCCGACAGGCCCAGCTCGTCGCACATCTCCGGCACCCGGGCCTCGAGCTCCAGGTACTCCACCAGGCAGGCGGCGGTCATCCGGTACGCCTCGGCCGCCGCCTCCTCCCAGGAACAGCCCAGTTCACGGCGGAGGACGGCTATCAGGTTGTGGCCGTCGCCCCGGCGCCGCTCCCGCTCGAAGGAGTGGATGTCGTTCATGAAGCCGATGACGTCCGCGGCCAGGTCCCTCATCCGTTCCATCACGGGATGCGCCTGGACCTGCGCCGGCACCTCGAAACCGCGGCTGCGTTCACCCGCGTCGATGCTGTGGTGTATGCCCACCGTCCTGCGGCGGAACTGCGCGTACTCCTTCACGGTGAGCGTGCCCTCGAGGCCGGCCGCCGCGAGATCCACCTCCTCGCAGTGCGCGGTGAGGAACCGGCCCCAGGAGGCGGCGAACCGGGTCTGCCAGGTGAGCGACATGCCGCGCGACAACTGCGCCCAGACCTCCGCCCAGGCCTGGGTGATCGGGCACACCACCCGGGGCGGGGTGTCCGCCGGACGCAGCGGGGTGACGATCAGTTCACGGGCCACCTCGGTGACCCGGTCGGCCCGGTCCGGCCGGCCGGCGTCGAACTGGTCGTCGAAGAGGAAGGCGAGGGAGAACCAGTTCATCAGCACCGTCATGTCCTCGGCGGAGGCGTACGGGTAGGTGCGCGCCGCCGCCTGCGGCAGGTCCCACGAGCAGTACTCCTCGAACCCCGCGTCGCTCCGGACCAGCCCCCGGTCACGCACCCAGCGCAGGTGCCGCTCCCGCGCGTACTCCAGATGAGGGCTGACCGGTGTGGAGAAGGGCAGGTCGAAGGTGACGTCCTGAGGCATGGGGGTTCCTTTCGGGACGGGCGGTGGGCTCCAGAGGTGTCCTGAACAAGCCGGTGGACGCACAGAGCCGTTCCGAAGCTGCCCTTCCGGTCATGAACACATACCCTTTAAACATGTGACCTGTAGCACTTTCGGCGTCACATGCCGTGAGAACGTGCCCCGGCGTGCACCCCTGCCCCCGCCCGCACGCCCGGGGCGCACGCGAAACCGGGGCCCCGGACGTCCCGGAGCCCCGGCCTCGGCACGGTGGCCGGTGTCAGTCCCGGCCCTTGCCCTTCGCGTGGTCGGGCCACACGCCGGTCCGGCGCTCGACCGCCTGGGCGCTGGTCCGGTCGATGACCGCCCGCACCACGGCGAAGATGGCCCCCTGGATCGCCGCGGCCAGCAGGATCTCGCCCCACCGGCGGTCCCGGTCCAGGGCGTCGGGCGCGTCGTCCTCGTGCCTGATCGCCTTCCAGGTCTTCTGGAAGGCCGTGGTGGCCAGCCGTCCGCCGCCCCAGCTGAGCGCGAACCCGAGGGGCTTGTAGGCGGTGGGCAGGTTCTGCTTCTTCTGCGTGAATGTGGCCAAGGGGGTTTCTCCTTCGTTCTTCGGTCGGTCAGGCCTGGACGGCCCCACCGTCGGTCAGGACGGTCGCGGACGCCCCGCTTCGGGCACCTCCTCGCCCGGGGGAACCGGGCCCGGCGGCGTCCCGTCACCGAACGGCCGGCCGCCGAGCTGCTCCCGGTGATGCGGGGTCAGCCAGGCCGACAGGTCCGGTCCCATCGGCACCACCCGCGTGGGGTTGATGCCGGTGTGCACCATGTAGTAGTGCCGCTTGATGTGGTCGAAATCGACCGTGTCCCCGAAACCGGGGGTCTGGAAGAGGTCGCGGACGTACGCCCAGAGCACCGGGTTCTCCGTCAGCTTCCACCGGTTGCACTTGAAGTGGCCGTGGTAGACGGGATCGAAACGCACCAGGGTGGTGAACAGCCGGATGTCCGCCTCGGTGATGGTGTCGCCCATCAGGTAGCGCTGCCGCTCCAGCCGCTCGGCCAGTCGCTCCAGCCGGTCGAACACCCCGGCGCAGGCTTCCTCGTAGTCGGCCTGGGCGGTCGCGAAACCGGCCCGGTACACCCCGTTGTTGACGTCCCGGTGGACGTCCTCCATCACCTCGTCCATCTCCGCCCGGAGCGCCTCGGGGTACAGCTCCGGGGCGCCCTCACGGTGGTGGGCGGACCACACGGTGGCGAGGTCCAGGGTGATCTGCCGGTAGTCGTTGGTGACCAGCGCGCCGCTCGGGACGTCGACGACCGCGGGCACGCTCACGCCGCCGGGGTAGCCCGTGGCCCGCCTGTCGTAGGCCTCGTGCAGGAACCTGATGCCGAGCACCGGGTCGCGGTCGCCGGGGTCGAGGGTGAAGCGCCAGCTGCGGTCGTCCTGGACGGGGTCCGCGATCGCCAGGGAGACGGCGTTCTCCAGGCCCAGCAGCCGACGGGAGATCACCGCCCGGCTCGCCCACGGACAGGCCCGGCTGACCACCAGCCGGTACCGTCCCTCCTCCACCGGCCAGCCGTCCCGGCCGTCGGCGGTGATCCGATCTGTGAAGTGGCTCGGCGACCGCGTGAACTTCTTGCGGCCGTACTCGGTGTTGCCCTCGCCGCCGCTCATCGCCGCCCTCTCGCCTGCCGTCCGCGGACCGGGTCGTGTCCGTTCCCAGGGACGCGTTCCCTCTTTTCGGCGATCGGCACCGCCGAAGATCCCATGCGGTGGGCGCGGAGCGGGACCGCGCGGCGCCGGCGGGGCCCGCGGGAGGAGGGCGTGCCCGGGAGGCGGTGGGGGAGCGCCCGCGGCACACGGCGCGAGCAGGGGCGGAACGCTGGTGGGCCCCGCCACGACGGGGGAGCGCGGCGGGACCCGACATGCGTCTGCCCCGCCTTCACGGCTTCATGCGCGCCGGTCCGGCGGAATTTCGGGCAGGTGGCCCGGATCACCCCTCCGGGCGACGCCCGGCCGGGCTCCGGGTCACTCGTCGCAGCCGACGGCGGGGCCGGCCACCATGCCGCCGGTGCGGAACGTCTGGCCCTTGGGCATCCAGTACCCCAGCTTCGACACGACGGTCGAGCACGCGTCGGTGGTGGTGGCCCGGACGACCACCGTGGCGGGGTTGCCCGGCTGGAGATCGGTGAGCGCGCAGTCCAGCGAGTGGGTCAGGCGCTCCTCGGACGGGTGCCGGCCGATCAGCGGGTTGACGCAGCGCGGGTCGTCGGTGGTGAGCCGGATCCCGGAGTCCTCCTCGCCGATCAGACCGAACCGCCCGCTGCCGTCACCCTCCGCGCTGTCCCGGTGCACGGTGTACGTCAGCACGGTGGTCCGGCCCGCGCGCAGCCGCTCCTGGTCCACCTCGATGCGGTGGGTGGGCTCCCGCAGCGGCTGGGTGAGGGTGAGCGGGGCGGTCGCCTCCCCCCGCACGTCCACCCCGGCGGGCGTGGAGCGGACCCGTACCTCGGCGGTGATCTCGTACGTCCCCGGACCGGCGTAGTCGGCGGAACCGGGCAGCGCGCCCCGGGCGACCACCTCGCCGTCCTTGCGGGCCGTCCAGGTGCCGGAGGTGTGGCAGGCGTACGTCCGCCCGCCCGGCGCCGAGCAGGAGGCGGGGGCGGACAGGGCGAGCGACGGACCGCCGGTGGAGGTGCACAGGCTCAGCGA
>NZ_JACADT010000262.1:0-6506 GCF_013421635.1 Streptomyces sp. UH6
CACGCCGCCCGCGCGGCCTTCCGCAGCAGCCGCCGCTGCCGCAGCCCCGTGAGGCGGTCGGCGTAGACCACGCCGTCCAGGTGGTCGCACTCGTGCTGCAGGCACCGCGCGAAGAACCCGGTGCCGCACACCTCCACCGGCTCGCCCGCGACGGAGA
The DNA here is from genome assembly GCF_013421635.1 of Streptomyces sp. UH6. Lineage (NCBI taxonomy): Bacteria > Bacillati > Actinomycetota > Actinomycetes > Kitasatosporales > Streptomycetaceae > Streptomyces > Streptomyces sp. UH6. The sequence goes on from NZ_JACADT010000262.1 coordinate 158, forward strand.
ACCCGCGCACCACCGCCCGGTCGAAGCGCGGCGTCCCCGCCTCCAGGCCGGGCAGGGACAGACACCCTTCCGGCCCACGCACCGTCACCCCGTCGGCCTCCACCAGCCGGGGATTCACCAGATGACCGAGATGGCGGACGTCCTCGTCGTCCGGACAGTCGTACACGAAGACCCGCACCCCCTCCCCCACCTGGTTGGCCGCGAGCCCCACGCCGCCCGCCGCGTACATGGTGGCGAACAGGTCCTCGACCAGCCGTTCGAGCTCCGGCCCGAATTCCGTCACCTCGGCGCACGGGCTGTGGAGCAGGGGGTCGCCGTGCAGGGTGAGAGGTCTCACGCGCCCGTCGGCGCCGGGGATCGAACCGTGTCGCATGCCGGTCAGGGTACGGTCCTTCCAGGCCATGACGGTTCCGCCCACCCTCCGCTGCCCGCCGTCGCAGCCGGTCACGGTGCGGTTCCGGTATTCGGCCGGGTGAGCGGATCTCGATAGGCTGAGGCCACCACACGCTGCCGGGACTCACGCGCGGCGCGTACGCAAGGAGGATCGAGAACTGATGGCAGGCACCTCGGACCCGCTCTCGCCGCGGGCCAAGCTGGCCGTGACGGCGGGCAAGACCGCCGCGGCCGTCTCCCGGGCAGCCGGACGCGGCAGCGGATCGGTGATCGGCGGCCGGGTCGCGCTGAAGCTGGACCCCGAGCTCCTGGCCCGGCTCGCGCAGGGCCTGGACATCACCCTGGTCTCGGCGACCAACGGCAAGACCACCACGACGCGCCTGATCGCCGAGGCGCTGCGCGCGGCCGGTCCGGTGGTCTCCAACGCGCTGGGCGCCAACATGCCCGCGGGCATCACCTCGGCCCTGGCCGAGCGCAACGATGAGGCCCGGTTCGGCGTCATAGAGGTCGACGAGAAGTACCTGATCGCCGTCGCCCGCGAGACCGACCCCAAGTGCGTCGCGCTGCTCAACCTCTCCCGCGACCAGCTCGACCGCGCCGCCGAGACCCGCATGCTCGCGGAGAACTGGCGCGAGGGCCTGACCGGCACCAAGGCCGTGGTGGTGGCCAACGCCGACGACCCGCTGATCGTGTGGGCGGCCTCGTCCTCCCCCAACGTGATCTGGGTCGCGGCCGGCCAGATGTGGAAGGACGACGCCTGGTCCTGCCCGTCCTGCGGCGGTGTGCTCCAGCGTCCGGGCGACGACTGGTTCTGCGGCGAGTGCGGCTTCCGCCGTCCGACGCCGAGCTGGGCGCTCTCCAACGACCACGTCCTGGACCCGCACGGCTCCGCCTGGCCGATCCACCTCCAGCTGCCGGGCCGCGCCAACCGGGCCAACGCCACCTCCTCCGCGGCCGTCGCCGCCGTCTTCGGCGTGCCGCCGCAGGTGGCGCTGGAGCGCATGTACCACGTGCAGGCGGTGGCCGGCCGGTACGACACGGTGCAGTTCCAGGGGCGCGACCTGCGCCTGCTGCTCGCCAAGAACCCGGCGGGCTGGCTGGAGACGTTCTCGCTGATCGACCCGCCGCCGACGCCGGTGATCCTCTCGGTGAACGCCCGCGGTGCCGACGGCACCGACACCTCCTGGCTGTGGGACGTCGACTACACCCGTCTGAGCGGGCACCCGATCTTCGTGCTCGGCGACCGCAAGCTGGACCTGGCGGTGCGCCTGGAGGTCGCCGACCAGAACTTCCAGGTGTGCGAGAACCTCGACGAGGCGGTCCGCCTCGCCCCGCCGGGGCGCATCGAGGTCATCGCCAACTACACCGCCTTCCAGGACCTGCGCCGCCGCGTCGGCAACTGAATTCCGACCAGCGACCGCCCAGCGACTCACAGTTCGAGGACCGACTCATGAGTGACAGCCAACTCCGGCTGGTGTGGATCTACCCGGATCTGCTCAGCACCTACGGCGACCAGGGCAACGCCCTCGTCGTCGAGCGCCGGGCCCGCCAGCGCGGCCTGGACGTGGCCCGGATCGACGTGCGCAGCGACCAGCCGATCCCGACCTCCGGCGACATCTACCTGATCGGCGGCGGCGAGGACCGCCCGCAGCGCCTCGCGGCGGAGCGGCTGCGCCGCGACGGCGGCCTGCACCGCGCGGTCGGCAACGGCGCGATCGTCTTCTCGGTCTGCGCCGGCTACCAGATCCTCGGCCACGAGTTCATCAACGACCTCGGGCAGCGCGAGGCGGGCCTCGGCCTCCTCGACGTGGTCTCGGTGCGCGGCGAGGGCGCGCGCTGCGTCGGCGACGTCCTCGGCGACATCGACCCGCGGCTCGGCCTGCCCCCGCTGACCGGCTTCGAGAACCACCAGGGCGTGACCCACGTCGGCCCGAGCGCCAAGCCGTTCGCCCGGGTGCGCTTCGGCAACGGCAACGGCACCGGCGACGGCACCGAGGGCGCGTACAACGACACCGTCTTCGGCACCTACATGCACGGCCCCGTACTGGCCCGCAACCCGCACATCGCGGACCACCTGCTGAAGCTCGCGCTCGACGTCAACGCCCTGCCGCCGGTCGACGACCGGTGGTACGAGGCGCTGCGCCAGGAGCGCATCGCGGCGGCCACCCAGCCGGCCTGACGGCCGCCGGGAACGGCCCCGCGGCCGGCGTCGGCGGCACCCTCCACGACACCCCCGAACTCGCCCTCCGGAAGCCCGTTTGACGGGGCATCCGCACAGGTGAGCGGGGGTGTCCGGCTGTCGGACGCCGGGTTCGGCAGGGGGGCCCGACGCCGGTAGGGTGACGGTCGTCAAGCCCGGACGAAGCGGTCCGGTGCCGTCCCCCATCGAGAAGGTTATCCGCGCCATGCGCATTGGTGTGCTCACCTCCGGCGGCGACTGCCCCGGCCTGAACGCCGTCATCCGCTCCGTCGTCCACCGCGCCGTCGACGCCCACGGTGACGAGGTGATCGGTTTCCGTGACGGCTGGAGGGGTCTCCTCGAGGGCGACTACCTCAAGCTGGACCTGGACGCCGTCGGCGGCATCCTCGCCCGCGGCGGCACCATCCTCGGCTCCTCCCGTGTCCGCCCCGAGCACCTGCGGGACGGCGTGGAGCGGGCCAAGGGCCACCTGAAGGAGCTCGGGCTCGACGCCGTCATCCCGATCGGCGGCGAGGGCACCCTGAAGGCCGCCCGCCTCCTGTCCGACGCCGGGCTGCCCATCGTGGGCGTGCCCAAGACCATCGACAACGACATCGCGGTCACCGACGTCACCTTCGGCTTCGACACCGCGGTGGGCGTGGCCACCGACGCCCTGGACCGGCTGAAGACGACCGCCGAGTCCCACCAGCGGGTCCTGATCGTCGAGGTCATGGGCCGCCACACCGGCTGGATCGCCCTGCACTCGGGCATGGCGGCGGGCGCCCACGCGATCGTGGTGCCCGAGCGGCCCTTCGACATCAAGGAGCTGACCGAGCGGGTCGGCGCGCGGTTCGAGGCCGGCAAGCGCTTCGCCATAGTCGTGGTGGCCGAGGGCGCCAAGCCGCTCGCGGGCACCATGGACTTCGACGAGGGCGGCAAGGACGTCTACGGCCACGAGCGGTTCGCCGGCATCGCCAACCTGCTGGCGGTCGAGCTGGAGCACCGCCTCGGCAAGGAGGCCCGCCCGGTGATCCTCGGCCACGTCCAGCGCGGCGGCACCCCCACCGCCTACGACCGGGTGCTGGCGACCCGCTTCGGATGGCACGCGGTGGAGGCCGTCCATCGCGGCGAGTTCGGGAGGATGACCGCGCTGCGCGGCACCGACATCGTCACCGTGCCGCTGTCCGAGGCCGTCGCCTCGCTGAAGACGGTGCCCGAGGACCGCTACGCCGAGGCGCCCGCGGTGGTGTGAACGGCTCCGCACGGGGTGTGACCCGCGCCTCCCCGACGCCTGCGAACCTTCCGTGCATCGCAGGTGAACCGCCCCCGGCCGCCGGCACGGCCGGGGGCGGTTCTAGTCTGGTGCGGACAGATTTGCACAACCCCCACGAAACAGGAGCCGGCGGATGGACCACAGCGGTCACGGCGCCATGGATCTGCCCCCGTTCACCCTCGGACGGGGGCTCGCCTGGTCCCCGGACGCCTTCTTCCTCGTCGCCTGCCTGCTGGGGCTGCTGCTCTACGGGTGGGGCGTCGTCCGGATGACCCGGCGCGGCGACCGCTGGCCGGTCGGCCGGACGGTCTCCTTCGTCGCCGGCGTGCTGAGTGTGCTGCTGGTGATGTGCACCGGGCTGAACGACTACGGCATGGTCATGTTCAGCGTGCACATGGTGCAGCACATGGTGCTCAGCATGCTCTCACCGATCCTGATCCTGCTGGGCGCCCCGGTCACCCTGGCGCTGCGCGCCCTGCCGGTGGCCGCCCGGGGCAGCCTGGGCCCGCGCGAGCTGCTGCTGAAGCTGCTGCACAGCCGGTACATGCGGGTGATCACCCACCCGCTGTTCACCATCCCGATGTTCATCGCCAGCCTCTACGCGCTGTACTTCACGCCGGCGGTGGACTTCCTGATGGGCTCCTACCTGGGGCACATCGCGATGATGGTGCACTTCTTCGCGGTGGGCGTGGTCTTCTTCTGGCCGATCATGGGCGTGGACCCGGGTCCGCACCGGCCGAGCCACCTGATGCGGATGCTGGAGCTCTTCGCCGGCATGCCGTTCCACGCCTTCTTCGGCATCGCCCTGATGATGGCGTCCACGCCGATGATCGGCGCGTTCGCCCACCCGCCGGCCTCACTGGGCATCGACGCGATGGAGGACCTGAACGCGGCCGGCGGCATCGCCTGGGCGTTCAGCGAGATCCCGTCCGTGCTGGTGCTGATCGCCCTGCTGTTCCAGTGGTACGGCTCGGAGCAGCGTCAGGCCAGGCGCAAGGACCGCGCGGCCGACCGGGACGGCGACGCGGAGCTCGAGGCGTACAACGCGTACCTGGCCTCCCTGCGGGCGGGGTCGGCCCGGCAGGGCTGAGCGGGGAGCCCCGCGCGGGCTCCGCCCGGAGCCCGCGCGGGGCTCCGCGGAGCCCGTGGCACGCGCCGCGGGGTCAGGTGCGTGACGCGCCGCGGGTCAGGTGTCGCGCAGCGCCACCAGGGCCAGGAACAGGGCCCCGAGCACCACCCATCCGAACCACAGCCAGCCGTTGCTGCCGAGCGCCACCGAGTAGGCCGTCACGAGGACGAGGCCGCCCACCGTGAACGCTCCCATGGTCTTGGTCGAGCCGGGCGTCTTCGTTCCGTGGATCCCAGACGTGTCAGGCATCGCGCCCTCCTCAGGTCCGCTACACCCATGGTGCCCCGCCCGCCCCCCTTCTCACCCTCTGCGGAGGCCTCCCGTCGCGGGGCCCGCGGGGTGGACGCCCGGCCGGTACTTCGGCAGCCGCACCGTGACCTTCATCCCGGCGCCCGGGGCCGTCTCGATGACCAGGCCGTAGTCGTCGCCGTAGACCTGCCGGAGCCGGTCGTCGACGTTGGACAGGCCGATGCCCCCGGAGGGCCCGGCCTCGCCGGCCAGGATGCGCCGCAGCAGCTCCGGGTCCATGCCGACGCCGTCGTCCTCGATGACGACGACCGCCTCCGCGCCCTCGTCGCGGGCGGTGATGCCGATGCCGCACTTCTCGCCGCGTCCCTCCAGCCCGTGCTTGACCGCGTTCTCCACCAGCGGCTGGAGGCACAGGAACGGCAGGGTGACCGGCAGCACCTCGGGGGCGATCTGCAGGGTGACCGCCAGCCGGTCGCCGAAGCGGGCGCGGACCAGCGCCAGGTAGTGGTCGATGGCATGCAGCTCGTCGGCGAGGGTGGTGAAGTCGCCGTGCCGCCGGAACGAGTAGCGGGTGAAGTCGGCGAACTCCAGCAGCAGCTCCCTGGCCCGCTCCGGGTCGGTGCGGACGAAGGAGGCGATCACGGCGAGCGAGTTGAAGATGAAGTGCGGCGAGATCTGCGCCCGCAGCGCCCTGATCTCCGCCTCGATGAGGCGGGTGCGGGAGCGGTCGAGGTCGGCGAGTTCGAGCTGGACGGAGACCCAGCGGGCGACCTCTCCCGCGGCCCGCACCAGGACGGCGGACTCCCCCGGCGCGCAGGCGACGAGCGCGCCGAGCACCCGGTCGTCCACGGTGAGCGGGGCGACCACGGCCCAGCGCAGGGAGCAGTCGGGGGTCTCGCAGCGCAGCCGGAAGGCCTCGCCGCGGCCGGTCTCCAGGGGACCGGCGAGGCGTTCCACGATCTCGGCCCGGTGGTGGGAGCCGGCGCCGTCCCAGGCCAGGACCTGGTCGAGGTCGGTGAGGCAGAGCGCCTCGGTGCCGAGCAGGGAGCGCAGTCTGCGGGAGGCGCGGCGGGCCGTCTCCTCGGTCAGCCCGGCGCGCAGCGGCGGCGCCGCCAGTGAGGCGGTG